>CAYUVJ010000109.1:0-7377 GCA_964447955.1 uncultured Gemmatimonadota bacterium | reverse complement strand
GAGTCTGTCCGACAAACCCCTTCCTGAGATGACATAGTCTATTCGTACCATGGAGTAGCGCCCAAAGGAGGCTCCATGGGATACAACTTTCTCCCCTACGATCAGGATCAGCTGTATCTGCTCCCGCCATCGATCAACGAATGGGTACCGGAGGGGAGTCTGCCCCGGTTCGTCGACGAGGTGGTGGAAACGCTGGACATGAACGGTCGGCTGCAGGGTTTCTACGAGGGATACCGCGCCGATGGCTGGGGACGGGCAGCTTATCATCCGAAGATGATGGTCAAGGTGCTCATATACGCCTACTGCCACGGGATCACGAGTTCGCGTCGTATCGCGCGAGGACTGGAGAGCGATGTCGGGCTGCGCTATCTGTCGGCCAATCAGCAGCCGGACTTCCGGACGATCGCGGATTTCCGTAAAGACAACCTGGATGCGATCCGGGGATTGCACATCGAAGTGCTGGAGCTGTGCCGGGAAGCGGGACTGATGAAGATGGGGCGAGTGGCTCTGGACGGACGCAAGGTGGCCGGCAACGCAGCCCTGGTCAGGAACCGTACCCGGGAAGCGCTCGAAACGGAAGTGGAGAAGATCCTGGCCGAAGCCGAGCGGGTTGATGCAGAGGAAGACGCCCTGTATGGCGAAGAGAATCGGGGGGATGAGCGCCCCGAGAAGCTGGCAGCAGACGCCGGGTACTGGAGTGAAGAGAACGCCAGATTGGGAGACGATCTGACCGAGCTGTTCATCGCGACAAAGAAGGATTGGAAGCAACGCAAGGCACTGGCCGAACAGGGACCACCTCGGGGGCGCATTCCAAAGAATGCAACTGCCCGTGACAGGAAGGTACTCAGGATCGGTCTGTCATCATTTCTTTGAGTTGAAAAAGCTCGAATCTCGGCTATAATCGGCTGCAGATTCAGAAATCAGGTTCAGGAGACGCTCGGCTCACCTTGCAGTCGGAAGGTTTGCTGGACAGGCTCTAAAGTGGAACGGATTGCTCCGATTATCGGTGGAGCACACTGCGGAAGCGCAGGGTGTTCGACGCGGAACTCCCGGTAAGCCTATCGTTGACAACGAGTTGCAGCTCATAAGTGCCCGGCGGGGCCAGCTGCATATCGATCTCCAGCCAAGCCGGTACCTCGGCCTGGATCCCGTTCTGCTCGACCCGGCTGCTCAGGCCGGCCAACCCGGAGACCGGGCGGACCAGATTGCGGATCCCCCGCCACAGCATGCGGGTCAGGCTCTCGTCTTCGGGGGCCTCGATGACCGAGTACTCGATCGTGTAATCGGTGGCACCGAACTCGTCCTTGGTCAGGTTGTAGATCTCGTAGTAGATGTAGAGAGGCTGGTCCCTGTAGATGGTGCTCCCGGGGAGCGGCAGCACCTCGTATTCCCCCTTCACGAAGCGACCCTCGCGACCCCGGCCGACTTCCTGGACGGCGGCCGCCGGCATGATGTCGCTCAACATGAGTCCTTCACCGGAGTAGTCGGGGAGCTCCACTTCCTCCTCCACCGCGGCGCGAGCCCCGGTCCCCGGCTCCAGCAACTGCGTGGTCAGCAGGTAGGTCCCCGGATCCGCCAGGATACGGGTCGCATCCACGAAGAGCGGTACCCCGTTGATGCGCATCTGAGGCACGGTCTCGATCCGCCGGGCAGGCTCGGTAGCCCCGACCACAGGGATCCAGTCGGGGGTGTAGAGCTGCATGGCCACATCGACTTGGGCGTAGGCACCGGTCGGGCTCCGGAAGGCCCCGAAGTCCTCAGGCAGGAGAGCATAGGCGTATTCCAGGCGGGTCTGTCCAGCCTCGCCCCGGAAGGTCGCCAGGGACTGCAGGGGACGCATACGCGGGATCCGGTCTTCCTCAACGCTCATCGTGGGCAGCCGCTGCTCCACCCGCTCGACCAGCATACGGCCGTGGGTCCCGTTGATGGTGAACCGGCCGCTGGAGACCGGGTCCTCGAAGGTGAGGTCGAGCCCCTTGTCCAGATAGACCCATCGTTCCGGCTGGCGGGTGGCCCGAGCCCGGCCACCCCCTTCCCCACCCCGTTCGAATCCAGTGAACGGCATGCCGATCTCCTGTTCGAACTCCCGTCGCCGAACGGCGAAGACGGGATCGCTGTCGATGAGATCCTCGGCATAGGGACGTCCCCACCCGATCCGATGGTCGGGTTCCCCGTAACGTACATACATCTCGCCCCTCTGGTCCCACGGCCAGACCGCGTCTCCGAACTCCAGACGGGAGTAGGCTACCCGGACGTAGTGCTCTAAGAGTCGCCCATTGATGGGAGTGCCGATATCCGGGTCGCGGATGGCCCAGTAATGCTCCCGGAAATGCCCCTGCCCGGTCGGGTCCAGGGCCGCGTACTCGGTCTGTTCCTCCGTGGAGAGCACACTGACCAGGTCGAGGTAAAGGGACCGTTCCTGTTCGTCGATCCGCTCGAAGTACGCTTCGAAGACCTGCATCGAACGCTCACCGTTCCCCAGCTTCCAATGGGCGGCGGCCACATAAGGGTAAGCTGCTACGGTGCCGGGCGCCCGCTCCAGGATGACTTCGCCGGCTTCGGCGGCCCCGCGCCAGTCGCCGGCGGCCACATGGGTCTCCAGCAGCATCTTCCGGGCCTCATCGTGTCCCGCGTCGACCTCGAGCTGCATGAGGAAGGCCTCGGTCGCGCCGTCGGCGTCGGCATAGACCTCCTGCCGCAGCATCCCCAATCGGAACCAGGCATCCGGGTGGCTTGGATTGAGATCCAGGAGCCGCTCCAAGGCCCGCCGGGCATGCCCGGCGTTGTCCCGTCCGGCATCCCCCGGCGCCAGGCGCAGATGGGCCAGGGCCTTCTGGTAGAGGATTTCGACGTTGTCCGGTTCCAGTCGGTGGGCTTGGGTCAGGTAGTCCACCGCCCGGCTTCCCCCGGCCTTGTTGGCCAGCATTACCCGGCCCAGGCCGAGCAGGGCCGGTACTGACTTCGGGTCACGCCGCAGCAGCCCCTGGTAGATCCGGTAGGCCCCCTCGACATCACCCCGGGCCAGCAGGGTATCGGCCTCCTGGACGACCGCCGGTGGGGTGACGGTCCCCTGGGCCTGCACATCGGGAAGGTGGCCGGCCAGCATGGTCGTCACGAACAACGATACGCTCAACACGCTGGCGCGCATTACTTCTCCTCGGGGCTCATTCAAGGTACGCGATACGGTAACGGGTCTGCCGACCGACAGCCAGTCGGACCCGCAAGTGAGACGTACACGCCCTCCCTGCCTGTTCATCGGAATCCGCCGGTGCACCGGATCCGGACCGCAACCCTCGACGGGGGACCGATCAGCGGACCGGCAGGGTGCGGAAGAGCAGACGCTGGGCTGCGGTGGCTTCGTTCAGCTTGTCCCGGACGGTCATCTCCAGGAGCCATGTGCCGGCCGGCACCTTGCTCATGTCGATCTCCAGGTACTCACCGATATCGCTGCGGATGTCGCTGCGGGGCACCGTCGCCGAGAGCACCGAACGGCGCCGACCGGCTCCGACCAGGCTCTTGATCCCCTGGAAGAGCCGGGCGCCCAGACCGGCGTCATCGGGGGCCTCAGCCACCGAGTAGGTGATCTCGTAGTCCGTCGCCCCGACCGGGTCCTTCTGCAGGTTGTAGATCTCGTAGTAGACGAATAACGGCTGGTCGGCCTGCATGGCGCGACCCGGCAAGGGAAGCACCTCCAGCTCACCCCGCACGAAGGTCCCCTCGGTCCCTCGCGGCACTTCCCGGATGGCCGCCGCCGGCAGGATATCGCTGATCATCAGTCCAGTTCCGCTGTAGTCGGGCAGAGTCACCATCTCCTCGGCGGTGGCCCGCTTGCCCGAACCGGGGTCGAGCAGCATGGTCGTGATGCGATATTCCCCCGGCGGGACCTCCAGCCGAGTCGCGTCCACGAAAAGCGGGGTGTCGCGGATACTCACCTGGGGCACCGTCTGCAGACGCCGCGCCTCCTGCCCCGCCCGGGCGACTTCTACCCAGTCCGGAGTATATACGGCCACATCCACGTCCAGGGTGGCGTAGACGCCGGTCACCGAGCGGAACTGTCCGAACTCGTCCGGGAGCAGGGCGAAGGCATACTCCACCGCGGTGCGGCCATCGGTCCCTTTGAAGGTGAAGACCCCGTCCATCGGGTCGATGAGCTGGATCTTCTCCTCTTCCTCCGAGACGGTGGGCATCCGGGTCTCCATCTGCTCCACCAGCATGCGGGAGCGGTCGTCCATGACCACGAAACGGCCGCGGCCGATGGGGTCCTCGAAGTTCACATCGATGCCCCGGTCGGTGTAGACCCACCGCTCCGGCGTGCGCATCGACCCGCGCAGGCTGCGCTGTTCGGCGATCGAGATCGCCTGGTCCCAGACCTGATCGGGCGTGGGACGGTCCCCGTAGCCGGCGGAGGACATCATCAGCTCCTGCCAGATCGAGTCAGCGAGCGTGGTCACCAGTCCCCGGGGGATGTCGAAGGGGGCGGTGAACGAGGGATTGTCGAACATCCCCGAGGAGGAGAGGCCGGAGGGGAGGCCCATCTGGGCCTCGAGCTCTCTCTTGCGCCGGGTCCAGGAGGGATCGTCCTCGACCAGATCCCAGGCCACCGGGCGCCCCCGGCCGCTGCGCACGTCGGGTTCGCCGTAACGCACATAGAACTCGCCGCGGGCGTCCCAGGGGAAGACCGTTTCCCCGAACTGCAGGCGGGCCCAGGCCACCCGGATGAAGTGTTCCAGCAGTCGCTCGTTCACAGGAGTCCGGGGTACCGGGTCACGCTGGGCCCAGTAGTAGTTCCAGAAGCTGCGCCGTCCCTCGGCGTTCAGGGAGAGGAAGCCACTCGCCTCCTCGGCGGTCAGCACCGGGCCCAGGTCCAGGTAGAGGTCCCGTTCCTCCTGGGACAGTACCCCGAAGTAGCGCTCGAAGATCTGCATGGCCTCGTCGGGACGTCCCATCTTCCAGTAGGCCCCGGCCAGGTAAGGATAGGCCCGGGGATCGTCGGGGGCCCTTCGGACCAGGTCCTCGGCCTCGGTCACCGCCCGGCTCCACATCCCCATATCCATGAGTGCCTTCACGTACTCGAAGCGGGCGTCCAGATTGCCCGGCGCCGCCTCGGTCTGCCGGCGGAAGGCCTCGGCCGCCCCCTCGAAGTCGCGGTAAATCCCCATCAGCAGGACCCCGAGCAGCTGGTAGGCCTGGGGGTGCGAGGGATCCAGGGTGATGGTCGTCTCCAACTCGCGCCGGGCCAGAGTGGCGTTGTCCCGGCCCAGGTCCCCCTCGGCCAGCTTCAGGTGGCCACGACCCTTCTCGAAGTGGGCCTTGGGATCGGTCGGGTTGAGGGAGACCGCCCGGCTCAGGAACTCCAGTGCCTGGGCAGTCCGGTTGGGGGTCTCCAGCAGGGCCCGACCCATGCCCAGCACGGCCGGGTAGAACTCCCGGTCCCGGCTCAGCACCTCCTCATAGAGCGTCCGTGCCCCGGCCACATCTCCCCGCTCCAACCGGGCGGCGGCCGAGTCGCACAACGCCGGCAGATTGGCCGGCTGGGCGGAGGCGACGAGCGCCGAGCCGATCAGGAGCGTGAGGACGAGCGGGAGCAGCAGGACCAGACGGTGTGCGTGTGATCCGGTCATCCGCTCAGTCCTGGTGTACCGGCAGGGTCCGGAAGAGCAGCTTCTGAGCGGCCGAGAGGCCCGATAGCCGGTCGGTCACGGTCAACTCCAGCAGATAGGTCCCGGCTTCCACTCCGCTCATGTTGATCTCCAGGTACTCCCCCAGGTCACTGCGGATGTCGCTGCGGGGAACAGTGGCGGTGAGCACTGAGCGGCGTCGTCCGGCCCCGACCAGGCTCTTCAATCCCTGGTAGAGCCGCGCACCCAACCCCCCTTCGTCGGGGGCCTCCCCCACCGAATAGGACACCTCGTAATCGGTCGCCCCGACCGGGTCCTTGGTCAGGTTGTAGATCTCGTAGTACACGAAGAGCGGTTGGTCGGACTGCATGGCCCTCCCCGGCAGGGGAAGTACCTCCAGCCCGCCCCGTACGAAGGTCCCCTCGGTCCCTCGCGGCACCTCCCGGATGGCCGCTGCCGGCAGGATATCGCTCACCATCAGGGCGGTGCCGGAGTAGTCCGGCAGGCTGACCGCCTCTTCGGCCGTGGCCCGCTTGCCCGACTCCGGGTCGAGCAGCATGGTGGCGATCCGGTAATCCCCGGGGGCGACCTCGAGCCGGGTCGCGTCCACGAAGAGCGGGATACCGCGGATGGTCACCTGGGGAACGGTCCGCAGGCGACGGGCCCGGTCCCCACTGCGCGCCACCTCTTCCCATTCGGGGGTATAGACGGCCACATCCACGTCGAGGGTGGCATAGATCCCGGTGACCGATCGGAACTGACCGAACTCGTCGGGGAGCAGAGCGAAGGCGTATTCCACCGCCGTCCTCCCCCCCGCCCCCTTGAAGGTGTAGACCCCGTCCATCGGGTCGATGAGCTGGATCTTCTCCTCTTCCTCGGAGAGGGTCGGGACCCGCACTTCCATCTGCTCGACCAGCATCCGGGAGCGGCTACCCGTGACGATGTAGCGACCCCGGCTGGTCGGGTCGGTGAAGTTGAGGTCGATCCCCCGCTCGGTGTAAAGCCAGCGCTCGGGTTCGTGCTCCAGTCCGCCGATGGTGGTGGTCCCTTCCGCGTCGGTGAAGCCGGGCCGTTCGCCCATGGGTTGGGACTCTTCCGCCTCCATCTTATCGATCATCAGAGGCAGACCCATCTCCTGCTGGAAATCCCGACGGCGTTTCTGGAACAGGGGATCGTCATCGAAGAAGTCCATGGCCACCAACTGGCCGCGGCTGTGGCGGACATCGGGCGGTCCGTAGCGCACATAGAAGTCCCCCCGTCTATCCCAGGGCCACAGGTTCTGCCCGAACTCCAAACGAGCGTAGGCCACCCGGATGAAGTGCTCCAGCAGACGTTCGTTGACCGCCGTACGAGGATCGGGGTCGCGGCGCGACCAGTAGTGGTTCCAGTACGAGCGCAGTCCGGAAGGCCCGAGTCCGCGAGCCTGGTCGATCTCCTCGGTGGAGAGGACCAGGGAGAGGTCGAAGAAGAGTCCCCGTTCCCGTTCGTCGAGCACCCCGAAGTAGCGCTCGAAGATCTCCATCGCCTTGGCCCCGTCCCCGGCTCGCCAGTAGGCCCCGGCCAGCCACGGGTAGGCCTCGACGTAATCGGGCCGGTCGGTGACCAGCCGTTCACCGACCGTCACCGCGGCAGGATAATCCGCGATCTCCACCAGCAGTCGGAGCAGGTCCCGGCGGGCTTCCAGGTGGGCCGGGTTGGCATCCGCCTGGTTGCGCAGGGCACTCCGGGCCCCGGCCGGATCGCCGTAGAGGTCACGCAG
>CAYUVJ010000108.1:0-7380 GCA_964447955.1 uncultured Gemmatimonadota bacterium | reverse complement strand
CGAAGGACTGGCGCTCCAGTCCGATCATCACCGAGAGGACCAGCTGGAGCAGCAGGACGGCCAGCGCCACCGTGCTGGCCGTGATCCAGGTGCGGCGGCGGCTGCGGGCCAGGTTGCGCCAGGCCAGCCGGAAGGCGGTCTTGAGGGTCAATCCCAGATGGCCGGTCTCAGGCTCCATCGCCGTCACCCCCCCGGCGCTCCTCGTCCTCGATCCGGCCGTCCCGCAGGCGGACCAGCCGCCGGGCGTGTTCCATGACCAGCCGGTCGTGGGTGGAGAAGATGAAGGTGGTCCCGCGCCGGGCGTTCATCTCCTTCATCAGGGTGATGATCTCGAGCGCAGTGTTCGAATCGAGGTTGGCCGTCGGCTCGTCGGCCAGAACCAGGGTCGGCTCCTTGATGAGGGCCCGGGCGACGGCCACCCGCTGCTGCTGGCCCCCGCTCAGTTCCGAGGGGCGGCGGTCACCCAGGCCGGCCAGCCCGACCTCCTCGAGCAGAGCCTCGACCCGGCGGCGCCGTTCGGCCGCCTCCTTGACCCCCAGCAGCTGGAGCGGGAACTCGACGTTCTCCAGGGCGGTCAGGACCGGGATGAGGTTGAAGGTCTGGAAGACGAAACCGAGGTGCCGGTTGCGGAAGTCGGCCAGGGTGGCCGGGCTGAGGCCGGCGGTGGCCCGGCCGCCCACTTCGACGGTCCCCCGGGTGGGGACATCGAGGGCGCCCAGCAGGTTCAGCAGGGTCGTCTTGCCCGAGCCTGAGGGTCCGGCGAAGGAGACGAACTCCCCCTCCTCGATCTCCACGTCGACCCCGCGCAGGGCGGGGACTTCCACCGCGCCGACCTGGTAGGTCTTGTGGACATCCGTGAGCCGTGCGGCGATGGGCATGGCCGTCATCCTCCCGTTCCAGGGATGGGGACCGTCCGGCGGGACCCTGGGTCCCGGCCGAAGATCTCGGGATGGCGGGGTTCCACCCGGGTTCCCGCGGCGACCACCGGGATCTCCAGTTCGAGCTCCTTACCGAAGGGTATCAGACAGACCAGATCGGTGCAGGCCTGGTAATGGAGCTTCATCGCCACTTTGAGGGGGCCGGGGTCGGCATCGGCCGGCAGACGGCCGACCAGCCGGATGATGATCCGGCTGTGGTACTTTTCGCCATCCAGACCGGGCACCGGCACTCCGGGCACTGCCTGGTCCTCGGGGTAGCGGACGAAGGGCCAGGTGACCGGACCTTCTTCGGGAAGTTCCAGGTCGGTGGGTATGAGCGTGGGGTCCTTGACGCCGTGCGCGTTGAGGTGGTAGCCGTCCAGGATGTCCACGACCACCGCGGCCTGGAAGGTCGCCCCGGCGACGAACCCGCTCTGGGGCAGGGCGGTGGTGATGTGCACCACCTCCTCGGGCTTGACCAGCTGGGCCCGGGCCCCGAGTGGGGTGAAGACGGCGACCAGCAGGACGCCACCGAGCACGACCGTGACGACATCGGATCTGGATCGAGACAAACCCCTGACCTCCCGTATGGAAGTGCGGTCCATAATGATACGGACCCATGATAGGGACGGGACCGGGGTGCCGCCACGGGAACCCGGGAGCGGGTGGCTCTATGTTCCGGGTGCGGCATCGGACCCGGTGATGTCCCGGATCCTTTCAAAGGTAATGGTCGTAGAAGGACCCATGATGTTCCCCCCGTGAAAGGAGTCCCCCATGTCCCATCCCCCCCGAAAGCCGACCGGTCTCGGGAGCCTGCTGCTGGCCGTCCTGGTGGCCGCCCTCTCCCCATCCCCGGCTCTGAGGGCCCAGGCGCCGCCACTGGACGTGGAGACCATCATGCAGGACCCGGCCTGGATCGGTGAGGCTCCTTCCAGGGTGATGTGGTACCCCGACAGCCGCTGGATCTACTTCCAGTGGAATCCCCGGGGCGAGGAACGCCCGGGCATCTGGCGGGTGGCACCCGGCGGGGGGGAGCCCGAGGAGGTCACCTATGACCAGCTGAAGGGGCTGTCCGGGGCCGTGGTCGGGCCCGGCCGGAGCGGCCTGAGTCTCTCCTTCGGCGGGGTCTGGGACGAGGCCCGGCGACGGAAGCTGTTCGTCCGGGACGGTGACCTGTGGCTCTTCGAAGCCCGCGGGGAGCAGGAGCGGCGACTCACTTTCACCGCCCAGTCGGAGTCGTCCCCGGCCTGGTCGGCCGACGGCCGGCGGGTCCTCTTCACCAGCGCAGGGGACCATTTCAGCCTCCATCTGGAGAGCGGGGAACTGCGTCAGTACGTCCGGTTCCAGACGGGGGGTGCGGCCCGGTCCCGTCCCGAGGGGGGGACCGAACTGCAGCGCTGGCTCCGGGAGCAGGAACTGGGACTCATCGCCTACCTGCGCGAGCAGCGGGAGGAACGGGAGGCCCTCCAGGCCTGGCGGGAGGGTTTCCCCGCCGCCGAGCGTCCGCTGGCGGTGGAGTTGCCCAACGGACAGCAGGCGGCCGGGAGCACCATCTCGGCCGACGGCCGGTTCGTGGCCTTCCGGGTGCGCCTGCCGGCCACCGGGGGGAAGCGCACCGTCGTGCCCGCCTACATCCGCGAAGACGCCTTCACCCAGGACATCCCTTCCCGGACCAAGGTGGGAGAACCGCTCGACCGCTGGCGCCTGGGGATCGCCGACACCGTGCAGGACACGGTCTACTACCTGGATTTCGGCCTGCTCGACGACCTGGTAGCCGACCCCCTGGGACCGCCGGGGGCCGACGGGGAATGGAAACGGCAGCGGGAGGCGGTCATCCCGATCTCTCCCTCCCTGCCCCTCTACGCTCCCGATCAGCGCCGGGCCATCCTCGACGTCCGCTCCCTGGACAACAAGGACCGCTTCCTGCTGGGCCTGGATGCGGCCACCGGGACCCTGAACATCGCCGACCACCAGCACGACGAGGCGTGGATCGGCGGGCCGGTCTACGGCCTGGGCTGGCTCCCCGACGGGGAACGCTTCTGGTACCTCTCGGAGAAGACCGGCTATGCCCATCTCTACACCCGCCGCTGGGACGGCAGTGGGGAGCGGGCGCTGACGGAGGGGGACTTCGAGGTCTACGGGGTGGAACTGGACGAGCGGGAGGGGCGCTGGTTCTTCCAGGCCAACGACGTCCATCCCGGGGTGCGGCATTTCTATGTGATGCCGCTCGAGGGGGGGGAGCGCACTCGCCTGACCGCCGGGCAGGGGAGTCACGACGTGAGTGTTTCCCCCGACGGCCGCTGGCTGGTCGACCGGTGGAGCCGGGCCGACCACCCGGCCGAACTCTACGTCAAGCGGCTGCGGGCCGCCGACGAGTTGCGCCAGGTGTCCGAGTCGACCAGCGAGGCCTGGCGGGTCTACGGCTGGACCGCCCCCCCCATCATCACCTTCCCGGCCCGGGACGGCGTGCTGGTCCACGCCCGGCTCTATAAGCCCGACGACTGGAGGCCCGGGGGACCGGCGGTAGTGTTCGTGCATGGGGCCGGCTACCTGCAGAACGCCCACACCTGGTGGTCGTCCTATTCCCGTGAGTACATGTTCCACCACCTGCTCATGCAGCGCGGCTACATCGTGCTGGACATGGACTACCGGGGGTCGGCCGGCTACGGCCGGGACTGGCGGACCGGCATCTACCGGCACATGGGGGGCAAGGACCTCACCGACCAGGTGGACGGGGTCCGCTGGCTGGTGGGTGAGCACGGGGTCGATCCGGAACGGGTGGGGCTGTACGGCGGCTCCTACGGCGGCTTCATCACCCTCATGGCCATGTTCACCGAGCCGGAGGTCTTCGCCGCCGGGGCCGCCCTGCGGCCGGTCACCGACTGGGCCCACTACAACCACGGCTACACCGCGGACATCCTGAACGTCCCCCAGGCCGATTCCCTGGCCTATGTCCGCTCTTCACCCATCTATCATGCCGAGGGACTGAAGGGGGCACTGCTCATCTGCCACGGCCTGGTCGATACCAACGTCCATGCTCAGGACTCGATCCGGCTGGCCCAGCGGCTCATCGAGCTGCGCAAGGATGACTGGGAACTGGCCCTCTATCCGGTCGAGAACCACGGTTTCACCGAGCCGACTTCCTGGATGGACGAGTACAAGCGTATACTGGACCTCTTCGAGAACCACCTCAAGCGGCCGGGAGGTTGATGAGATGCCCAGGCGTAATGCTTTACATCCCCACGTCCTGCTGGTGGACGACAATCAGTCGGTCCTGGAGTTCATCACCGAGGTCCTGACCGGATGGGGACCCTTCGACGGCAACCCCTGTGTCGTGGTGACCGCCACCGGCGTGGCTGAGGCGACCAAGCGCCTGGAATCGGGGCGCTACGACCTGGTCATCCTGGACATGGTGTTGCGCGACGGTAACGGGCTCGAGGTGCTCGAGCGGGTCCGGGATCTCGACCTGCCGCTCCCCTCGATCATCCTGTCGGCCGAAGACCCGGAGGACCTGCGCCGACGGGCACGGGAGCTGGGGGCCTCGATCTTCCTGCGCAAGGGGGACGGGGTGGAGTCACTGGTCCGGGCGACCATTAGCCTGCTCCATACCCAGGGTGAGGTGGAGGAGGGGGCGACCTGGGAGGACGGGTCCGAACCGGACGACGGACCCGGGCGCATCCTGGTGGTGGACGACGACCCCCTGGTGAGCGACGCGCTGGCCAGCATGATGGAACTCATCGAAGGGGTGGAGGTCCGGACCGCCGGGGGGGGCCGCCAGGGACTGGAACTGGCCCGCGAATGGAACCCCCACGTCATCCTGCTCGACATCGCCATGCCGGACATGGACGGACGCAAGACCCTCCAGGAGATAGTCACCTCCGGCCTGAAGTCACGGGTGGTCATGGTCTCGGCCTTCCGTGACGCGGATATCGCGCGCGAATGTGTCGATCTCGGCGCGGTCGACTTCATCCCCAAGCCGGTCGACTTCCAGTTCCTGAAGCGGGCCGTCACCGGGCACCTCACCCTGGCCCGCCAGGAACAGGGCTGAGGCGGCATACGGAGCGAACACTTGACCAGCACGGGCATCGAGGGTACTGTGTCCCGGCTCGTTCTGCTGATCGCTCGTGTCCGAGAACGGACACCGCCCACTCCGGGAGGTCGTATGCTGCACAAGCTGCTACCCGCTGTCCTGGTGGCGGCGGTCGTGGCCGTACCCACCTCTGCTCAGATGTCTGGATACTACGGAGGAACCAGACAGGAGCGGAATTTCGCCAAAGACATCTTTGAGACCTGGCAGGAGAACGGTGTCGAGTACGTCTCCGTCTCCTTCCGGGTGGCCACCCTGACCGTCTATCCCAATGATGACCTGTTCAAAGCCTGGGCGGCTGATGAGGACAAAACCGAGGAGGACCTCGGTAACTGGGCTCGGAAGCTGCTCGTGGAAGTCCGTAAGAAGAAACCTCGCGGCGAGGTCAAGGTCTCGGTGAGTATCCGCTATCCCAACGCCCGTCGTTCCTACGATCGGATCATCGCCGACCTCACCTCGGCCGAGGGTAACGAAGGGACGCTTGAGATCACGGTCAAATGACCTGTCCTCAAGTCCGGATGCCGCCGCCCTAGCGGCTCCTGGACCCCCGCTCGCTCCGGCCGTCGACTGCCGGTCCCTCCAGCGGCACTTCCATCGGGGCGGTAGTGTCGTCCGGGCTATCGACGGCATCGACCTGACCATCCTCCCCGGCACTTTCTTCGGCATCCTCGGCACTAGTGGCTCCGGGAAGACCACCCTGCTCAATCTCATCGGCGGGCTCGACACCCCGACCGACGGCCGGATCGAGGTCTTCGGACAGCGGCTCGAGACCATGGACTCCTTCGCCCGGGCACTCCACCGGAGGCGGACGGTAGGGATCGTCTTCCAGGCTTTCCATCTGCTTGGTGCCCGGACCGCGAGGGAGAATGTGGAACTCCCTCTGCTGCTGGACGGCCGGCCGTCGACCGAGCGCCGGGTCAGGGCTCGGGAAGCGCTCGAACAGGTCGGGTTGGAAGGGCGCTGGGACCATCGGCCGGACGAGCTGAGCGGCGGGGAACAGCAGCGGGTGGCCATCGCCCGGGCGCTGGTCAAGGACCCCCGCCTGCTGCTGGCCGACGAACCGACCGGCAACCTGGACAGCCGGACCGGACAGGGGATCCTGGAACTCATGACCCGCCTCAACCGGGAACGCGGACTGACCGTGGTCCTGGTCAGCCACGACGAGCAGGCGGTCTCGACCCATGCCGGAGCCTGGGTCCGGCTCCATGACGGTCGTATCGTGGAGACCGGCTCATGACACTCCTCGACCAGATCCGTTTCGCGCTGGAGAGCTTGGGCAAAGCCCGGCTGCGGACGGTGCTGACCACCTTCGGGGTGATCATCGGGATCGGGGCGATGACCAGCATGGTCTCGGTGGGCGCCGGGATGCAGCGGAACGTGATGCAGGCTTTCAACGAGCAGAACCTGCTGACCATGGTGACCGTCCGGCCCCGGGATGCCGACCCCTTCCCCTCCTTCGATCAGACCGACCCGGACGAGCGTTGGCCGGACCCCGACCGACCCCGGGACCCCGACCGATCCCGCGCGGGCCGGGGGGGCACCGCTCCCGGCGGGGCCGACAGCCAGGCGGTGGAACCGCTCGATGAGGCGGCGGTCGAACGGCTGAGGGGACTGCCGGGCGTGCGGGCGGTCTGGCCGGTCATGACCGTCTCCGGCTTGCTGCAGTCGGGGGTGTCCCGCCGGTACACCAGTGTGGAGGGGATGCCGTCCGACGTGCTCGCCGACGGGGTGGCCGGCGGTCGGCTGAGCCTGCTGGCCGGGCGGGTCTACGGACCGGACGAAGAAGGAGGGCTGGTGCTCTCCGAACGGGTGGCCGAGGCGCTGGCCGGTCCCGAGGCCTCTCCCGACAGTCTGATCGGCCAGCGGCTGACCTTCCTCATCCTCCAGACCGCTTCCGGGGCCGCCGCGGCACGTGAAGAACGCACCGCCGAAACGACTCGGGAACGGGCCCTGCGCCCCGAAGACCTCGACCTGCCCGCCTTTCTGCAGGGACTACCCCTCTCGGGGCTGCTCCGTTCGGTGGGGGGTACGATGATCCGGACCGTCGAGATCGAGTTGCGGGTCCTGGGGGTGATCCGGGGCGCCGGCACGTTCGGCGACTACCTGGGAACGGCGGTCTACGTCCCCATGGAGACCGTGGCCCCCTTCTACGAACGGGCGGTACCGAGTATGGAGGCGGCCCTGACCGGCGAGTCCCGCGGCCCCGGGTACCGTCAGGTCCAGGTCCTGGCCCGGAACGTCGCCGCGGTCACCGGGGTCCAGGACAGGGTCGAGGGACTGGGCTATCGCACCTATTCCCTGCTCGACCAGCTGGGTGAGCTACGCCGGGGTTTCGTGCTGATCAACGGGTTCCTGGCCGTACTGGGCGGGGTCAGC
>CAYUVJ010000107.1:0-7409 GCA_964447955.1 uncultured Gemmatimonadota bacterium | reverse complement strand
AGCCGGATCGGGACCGTCGAACGCGCCGCCCTCGAGCACCGGCTGGAGGAGACACGGTTGGTGAGGACGGCCGCGGCCCTGGAACGGTTCCTTCGGGTGCACCCGCCATCGCCCTAGTCTGATTCGGGCAGGAGCCAGCCCCGGCACGGTGGTCGGCGAGGCCACCGCTGCTGATTCAGTCACCCCGGAGCGCAGACCTCGACCCGATCAGCGTTTCTTGCCTGGAATGCGTCCCCGTAGTCCAGCAGCAGACGATAGCGCGAACCTCCGGCGATCCGTTTCAGTGGTGTCGTCATCACGATCGCCGTGCTGCTCAGAGCACCGGGATGGAATTACTCAGGTGTGCTCACCCTGCGGGAACGGCTAGGCTGATCCTCATGCTCCACCTCACCCTGCCCCAGATCCGCCATCTGATGGGCCCGGCCGAGGCCTACCAGGCCATGCTCGGCGCCTTCGCCGCCACCGCCCGGGGGGAGGTGGTCCAGCCCCCGCCCATCGGACTCGACCTGGACGACCGCGACGGAGAGGTGCATGTCAAGGGAGCCTGGGTGAAAGGCCAGCCCTATTTCGCCTTCAAGGTGGCCACCGGCTTCTACCGCAACCCCGAACGGGGCCTGCCGACCGGGTCGGGGGTGATGCTGGTCTTCGACGCCGAGACCGGGCGGCCGGCCGCCCTGCTCCAGGACGACGGCTACCTGACCGAACTGCGCACCGCCGCCGCCGGCGCCCTCTCCTGCGACCTGATGGCCCGGCGCGAAGTAGGCACCCTCGGGCTGGTGGGGGCCGGCGCCCAGGCCCGTTTCCAGCTGGAGGCCCTGGCCCGGGTCCGCCCCCTCACCCGCGTGTTGGTTTGGAGCCGGACCCGCGAGGGGGCCGAGCGCTTCGTCCGGGAGATGGCCGACCGGGTTCCGGCCGACTACCGGGTGGCCGCCACCCCCGATGAGGCGGTAACAGGTGCCGACATCGCGTTGACCCTCACCCCCAGCCGCCAGGCCCTGGTCTCCACCGACGCCCTCCACCCCGGCCTGCATATCACCTGCGTGGGGAGCGACGGTCCGGGCAAACGGGAACTGGACCCCTGGGTGTTGAAGCGGGCCGACCGCTTCTTCGTGGACGATATGGAGCAGTCGGCCGCCCGAGGGGAACTCCAGCACGCCCTGCGGGCCGGGATCATGACCCGGGAAGAGGTGACCGGCACGCTGGGCGAGGTGGCCGCCAGGCTCAAGCCCGGACGGGAGGACGAGGACGAGGTGACCGTCTGCGACCTCACCGGCATCGGGGCCCAGGACACCGCCATCGCCTCCCTGACCGTCGAGCGCGCCCTCGAACAGGGCGTGGGCAGCCGGCTGGAGCAGGGCTGAACCTCAGCCGAAAAGATCTCCCGACCCTTCGGCGAACAGGGCACGCAGTTCGAGACGGTGCGGTCAGCGATCGGGAAGCGAGCGGGCTCGGACCTGAAAGACAATACGGTGTACTGGATAGAGGAACGGGACCTGACCGGGCGGATTCAGCGGGAACTGAGCCCCGGTCGAATCCAGCCGGGTGAAAGCTCAAGAAGGGAGTTTGTTTCCCCGGAAGCTGCACCTATTTTGTTCCTATCGATCGGAACATCTGCCTTCCGACCGCGGTTGCCGGGAATCCGTCAGGGTACTAGCCCGCCCATAAAGTGAAATAGTTCACATATCGACATACCATACGAAGGTCCCGAGCACATGAGGGTGTGTGAGGAGGAGGACCGGAGACCGGGATAGGAGCGGAGCATGAGATCAGCAGATGTCGTCATCATCGGGGGAAGCGCCGCCGGCCTGACCGCAGCACTTACGGCACGCCGACACTATCCGGACAAGAAGATCCTCCTCATCCGCCGGGAAGAACAGGTCCTGATACCCTGCGGTATCCCCTACATCATCGGGACGGTGGGCAGTCCGGAGAAGAACCTCATGCCGGATGCACCCCTGGAGAAGAACAGAATCGACCTGCTCATCGCTGAAGCGACCGACCTCGACCGTGAGAAGAAGATCGTCACGGCAGGCGGCGAGGAGATCACCTACGAGAAGCTCATCGTGGCGACCGGAAGCCTTCCGGCCGTCCCGCCGATACCGGGTTTCGAGCTGCCGGGCGTCTACGCCGTACAGAAGGACGTCGCCTACATACGTGATTTCCAGCAGCGACTCACCGAGGTATCAGAGGTCGTGATCATCGGCGGCGGCTTCATCGGCATCGAATTCGCCGACGAAATCTTCAAGACCGGGAATAAGACGGTCACCATCATCGAGATCCTGCCCCACTGCCTGAGTCTGGCCTACGACGATGAATTCTGCGTTGAGGCTGAGGCTGTGCTGAAGGAGCGTGGGATCAACGTGCATATCGACACGAAAGTCGAGGCGATCATCGGTTCGGACCGGGTCGAGGGTGTCCGGCTCTCGAATGGCGATACGATCTCGGCCGATATGGTTGTGCTCGGCATCGGCGCTGTTGCCAACGTAGAACTGGCCCAGAAGGCGGGACTCAGATTGGGTATGACCGGCTCAATAGCGGTCGACCGTACCATGCGCACTTCCGATGCCGACATTTTCGCCTGCGGCGATTGTGCCGAGAAGCTCTCCTTCTTCGGCGGGCGGGTCTCACCGCTCAAGCTGGCCTCCATAGCCTCGACCGAAGCCCACGTAGCGGGCGCGAACCTGTTCGGTATCAATAGGGACAACCCGGGCACCGTCGGAGTCTGGTCCACTGCTGTCGGCGCCTTCGCCCTGGGGACCGCCGGACTGACCGAAAAGATGGCCTTGGAGAACGGCTACGAGGTCGCAGTCGGGACCGTGGAAGGACCGAACCGCCACCCGGGGATCATGCCCGGGAATTCCTCGACCAAGATGAAGCTCGTCTTCGAGGCAAAGACAGGCATACTGCTCGGCGGTCAGGTCAGAGGGGGTGACAATGTCGGCGACCTGATCAACAGCGTCTCCGCATGTGTCCAACAACGGATGACGGCTGATCAGTTGGCGATGTTCCAGACCGGGACCCATCCCGCTCTGACGGCGTCGCCGGTCGCCTATCCGCTCGTCAACGCAGCCGAGATCGCCATCGGTGTGATGCGGAGTCGTTCCTAGTCGACGGGATAAGGAGCTTCATATGAGTAAGATTCTACTGATCGACGACGATCCAGATTTCTTGGATGGCGCCCGCGTTCTGCTCGAGCAAGAGGGATTCGATGTCGCGACGGCGAGTTCGGCCGCCGAGGGTTTGCAGAAGGTCCGCGACGCAGCGCCTGATCTGATCATCCTGGATGTCATGATGGATACCGATTACGAAGGCTTCGATGTCGCCCGGACGATCCGGGAGAAAATGAAGCTGAGATCGCTTCCTATCATCATCCTCTCCGGTCTGCGTGCGACGAAGAAGATCCCCTATCAATTCGCACCCGATGAGCAGTATATGCCGGTCGATATCTTCCTCGACAAGGGCATCCAACCCAATACGCTGGTGCGCATGATCCGGGAGATCCTGGCCGAACAGCGCGACACTCCAAAGTCGCCGCTGTAGCGATCCGGATGGGGGAATCATATTGTCTCGTTGAACCTGGTCGCCGGTGGGGGTGTCCCCTCAGAACACCAGACGTAGGGTGATGACGTTCGCTCCTGGCAGCGCACCGAAGGGCTCCAGCCGAAGGCGGGGACCGGACCGGTCGGTCGTGTCCGCCGCCCTCGCCACCCCTCTCCGGTGCCCCCGCAGGACCCCCCAGGCGATGAGCCCGCCGGCCGCCGCTCCGGCCACCACATCGCTCGGGAAGTGCACTCCGGCCCGCACCCGCAGCCAGCCTACCCCGGCCGCCGCGGCGAGCAGGCCGTAGCGGACCAGCGGGACCACCCGTTCCCCCGGGTAATAGGCGGCGTAGATATCCCCGGTGAAGACGGCGGCCGCGAAGGCGGTTGCGGTGTGACGCGACCAGAAGGCCCGGCGGGCCTCCTTCTGCGTCTTCTCGGAGAGCGGGACATCGGAGTTGTAGTTGAAGGGTCGGGCCCGGCGGGTGGCCCCCTTGCTTAGGGAGGTGGCGGCATTGGTCCAGGTCTGGATCTCCAGATAGAGCACACCCAGGGTCAGCCAGTCGGCCCGGACCGCATCGTCCAGCAACAGGCTCAGGGGAGCCAGCCCGAGCAGACCGACCACCACGTCACTGGCCTTCCCGGCCGGGCGGTACCACCGTTCCACCGGCCAGCGGTCGAAGCGGGGGATGTCGGACGCGTCCAGGGCGGCGATCTGTGTCTCACTCAGGGGATCCATGCCCCGTTCCAGGGCCAGACCCGCCACCTGCAGGACCGCCCCGGCACCCAGCAGGACGCCTTCCTGTCGCCAGGACCGCAGTGCGAAGGGGCTCTCGCCCGTGGCTCCGGTCCGTGGGATCTGGGCGCCGGCGGGAGAGGTCGAACCCGTCAGGAGCAGGAGGACGACCAGCAGGATCCGACCGGTCCCTCGCCGGAGGCTCCCGGCCTGGCGGACCACGTTCAGCACGGCCGTCTCACCCTCCCGGTGGCGGCAGCGGCGGCGGCTGGTCCTTCGGGATGGGGCTCTCGTAAGGTCGGCCGCCGGTCTTCTCCAGGAACTCGGCCCGGGCCGCGGTGATCACCTCAGGGGAGACTAGCAGTTCGGCCGCGGTCGCCCCCAGCACCCGGGCGGCCGTGAGCACGGTCTCGTGGCCGATGCTCATGCCTCCGCAGGCGGTGATCGGCCAGGAATGCCCGGGCGAGCCGAGGGGTGAGGAGGTCACCGTGATCCGGGCGGTGGGACAGATGCGGCTCACCTCGGCTACGTCGGTGGAGCCCCCTCCGGCCGGCTGTTCCTGCTCCGGCATCGCCTCGATCTCCGTGGAGAGCCCCTTCTCCTCGACCCCCAGCTCGCGCTGGATCGTGCGGGCGAAGGCCTGTTCCTCCTCGGTCCAGACCGGAGCCCCGGCCGCCCGCAGGTTGCGGTCGAGAAGTTCGGTCAGCGGCCGGTTGAGCAGGTAGGAATGTACCCCGGTGATCAGCGTCACCTTGAAGGTGGTCTCGGTGGCCAGGGCGGCCGCCTCGGCCGTCTTGAGCACCCAGGCGTAGGTCGCGTCCACCCCGGCCCGCTCCAGATCGCGCACATAGTACCAGACCTTGGCATAGGCCGGGACCACGTTGGGGGCGCCCCCGCCGTCGGGGATGACGTAGTGGATGCGGGTGGAGGGCCGGACATGCTCGCGGAGCATGTTGACCGCGTGGTTCATCAGTTCCACCGCATCCAGGGCACTCCGGCCGTTCCAGGGATCCCCGGCCGCGTGGGCCGTCTTGCCGAAGAACTCCACAGTGAAATTGTTCATGGCCCGGGAGCTGGAGAAACCCACGCCTGTCTTCGTACCGGGATGCCAGTCGAGGCAGACGTCCAGTCCGTCGAACACCCCGGCCTTGGCCATGTAGACCTTGCCGACCACGGTCTCCTCGGCCGGGCATCCGAAGAGCTTGATGGTCCCGACCCGTCCGTTGCGGACCATCACCTCCTTGGCCGCCACCGCCGCGCCCACACTGCCGGCCCCGAAGAGGTTGTGGCCGCAGCCGTGTCCGGGACCCCCCTCGGTGATGGGGAGTTGCTGGGCCCCGGCCACGTTGTTCAGCCCGGGCAGGGCGTCGAACTCGGCCAGGATGCCGATGACCGGACGGCCGCTCCCGTAGGAGGCCACGAAGGCGGTGGGCATCCCGGCCACCCCCCGCTCCACCGTGAAGCCCTGCTCCTCCAGGTAGTCGGCGAGGACCGCGGCTGAACGGGTCTCCCGCAGGGCCAGCTCGGCGTAGCGCCAGACCGCATCGCTCAACCCGATGAACTCCTCGGAGCGGGCGGCGACGACCTCCCGGACCTGGTCCCGAAGCCGGTCTACGGTCTGAGCGTTAGCGGTGATGGGGACGAGGCCGATCAGCAGGAGGATGTAGGCCAGCGGAGGCAGGTTTCTCGAACGGGTCTTCAGCGGCATGGTGTTCCCTCTCGGTTCACGGTACAGCCCGGGTCCTTCCCCCGGGTATCTGGTCAGGATAACCGGGGAGGGTCGGCGGCTGCATCCGGGTTCTGGCGGTACCGCACGATCGCCGCTACCCTCTCCGTCCGGGTCCGGGACGGCCAGTCCCGAGGTGCCCGGCAGAACCCCGGAAGCGGTGAGGAGGAAGACGACGAATCCCAGGCCGACCGAGGCGGCCAGCACCAGGTTCACCTTCAGGACCCGGATCCGTCGATTCGAACCGAACTTGGCCCGTTCCAGGAGCTGTCCGAGCCCTAACAGCAGCAGGAAGCCGCCCAGGAGCAGGTCCCATAACCCGTCCTGATGTGTACTCCGGAAGGCCTTCCGTTCGAGTTCCTTGAGGGAGATCGTCTCGTTCATGGCGTCCCTGTCTGGTCGGGTGGTGCGTCGTCCCGCAAGTTTCTGTACGATCGTCGCAGCCGGGAGGACCCCGGAATCCGACCGCCGGGGAGCGGGGGACGGAGAGCCTCCCAGATGGGGTTGTCAGCCGGCGTCCCCGGACATAGCCTTCGGGAGCATCCTGTGACGGTATCTGGCCCGTTCGGTATTACGGCACCTGGAGATGACACCCGATGGCCCACATCCCCGACGGCTTCCTCAGCCCCGGTGTCATAGCCGGGACCACCGCCGCCAGTGCGGCCGCCCTGGCGCTGGCCGCCCGCCGCTCCCGCAACCGGCTGGGGGAGGGCGAGGCTCCCCTGCTGGGGGCGATGACCGCCTTCGTGTTCGCCGCCCAGATGCTCAACTTCCCACTCGGGGCCGGCACCAGTGCCCATCTTCTCGGCGGGGTGATGGTCGGGGTCCTGGTGGGTCCCTGGTCGGGCATGCTGGTGATGTTCTCGGTCATATTGGTCCAGGCATTGCTCTTCCAGGACGGCGGGATCGCCGCCCTGGGCGCCAACACCCTGAACATGGCCGTGCTGGGGGCTGGAGTGGGCTATGCCGTCTACCGCTTCCTCCACACCCTGCTGGGCGAGGGCCGGCTCCGCCTGCTGAGCGCCGCGGCCGTGGCGGCCTGGCTCTCGGCCGTACTGGTCGGGGTGGCCGCCGCTCTCGAACTGGCGATCTCCGGAACCGTCCCTCTTGGACCTGCGCTGGTTGCGGTCGGCGGGAGCCATCTGCTGGTGGGGATCGGTGAGGCAGTCATCACCGGGGCGGTACTGGGACTGGTCCTGCGCACTCGGCCGGAGCTGCTCCCGGCCCGGACTTCTTCCCGGGCCGCCCGGATCCTGGCCCGCAGCATACTGGCGACGGCGCTGCTGCTGGCCGTGGCCGGCGTCTACCTGGCCTCCTCCCGGCCTGACGCCCTCGAGGCGGCCGCCGAGCATCTCGGGCTCACGGGTGCGGCCCGGGCCGTGCTGGAGACCCCGTTCGCCGACTACAC
>CAYUVJ010000106.1:7116-7428 GCA_964447955.1 uncultured Gemmatimonadota bacterium | reverse complement strand
CGGATATGGACAGACCGGCGTCTCGTACGTCCACGATTCGGCCGTCTACAGCTACTTCCTGGGTCCGCTGAGCGGGAAGCGCTGGCGCCTGTCGGCCAACCAGACCTTCGGGGGACTGGCCTCCACCACCGGGACGGCGGATATCCGGTTCTACCTGCCGATCCAGGGACGGGCCACGGTGGCCAGCCGTACCCTCGGCGGGTCGGTCTTCACCGAGCAGGGACAGATCTTCCGGGTCGGAGGCCCCTTCACCGTGCACGCCACCAACTGGGGACAGCTCCAGGGTGACAACATCCTGATCCAGAACGTGGA
>CAYUVJ010000106.1:1026-7106 GCA_964447955.1 uncultured Gemmatimonadota bacterium | reverse complement strand
ACCGCTGCTCCCCTTCCTGCCGATGCAGTGGGACTGGCTGCAGTCCGCCCTCTTTGCCGACGCCGCCGCCGTCTGGGACCGCAGGAGCAAGGCTCTCTGGGCGGCCCCCGATTTCGACTACGAGACGGTCATCGCCAACGGGATCATCGGTTCGGTCGGGGCCGGAGTGCGTTTCAACCTTGGTTTCGCGACCCTGTTCTTCGATTACGGTGTTCCGACCGACTTCCAGGGCCGCTGGGCGCCCGGGCGGTTCCAGTTCGCCATCGGTCAGGTCTTCTAGGCATGTAACTACCTGCTGGCAGAGTGCTGTCTATATGCATATCTTAGACATCTATGGCAAAAAATGATACAAGACCTAACTCACGCTCCTCCAAAGGCTTACTGGCACGCCTCTTCGGTCTGGGACGGCAGCCGCGCATCGCGGAACCGCTCGTCATCCCCCGGGCAGAACACAGCATCTCGCGCAAGCAGATGGCTGAAGAGGTGCTCAAGGTGCTGTACCGGCTGCACAACTCCGGTTACAAGGCCTACCTGGTGGGGGGCGCGGTGCGCGACCTGCTCCTGGGCCGCACTCCCAAGGACTACGACGTCAGCACCGACGCGCGTCCCGATGAGATCAAGAAGCTCTTCGCCAACTGCCGGCTGATCGGTCGCCGCTTCCGCCTCGCCCACATCCTGTTCAAGGGGGGGCAGGTGGTCGAGGTATCCACCTTCCGCTGCAATCCCGGATCGCCCGAGGAGGGCGAAGAAGGCGACCGCGACCTGCTCATCTCCGAGGACAATACCTGGGGCAATGCCCAGGAGGACGCCTACCGGCGCGACTTCACCGTCAATGCCCTCTTCTATAACATCGCCGACTTCTCGGTGATCGACTACGTGGGCGGACTCAACGACCTTCATGAGCAGATCATCCGGACCATCGGTGACCCCGATGTGCGGTTCCGTGAGGACCCGGTGCGCATGCTGCGAGCGGTCGAGTATGCGGCCCGGCTGGGCTTCTCCCTACACTCCGATATCCGTAAGGCGATCCAGAAGCACCGGCGCGACCTGAAACGTGCCTCAGATGTGCGGATCGCCGACGAGATCCTGCACCTGCTGCGGAGCGGATCGGCGGAGACAGCCCTACGCATGATGCATGAACTCGGACTCCTCGAGATCCTCCACTCCGCCCTCCATGCGGCGCTGGAGGGTGATCGGGCCGAGGCGTTCTATGCGCAGATGAAGAAAGTAGACACCCTGCAGAACAAGGGGGAGAGCCTCCGGGACGTCGCCCTGCTGTCCCAGCTCTTCCTGCCCCCGCTGGAGCGGGCGGTCACGGACGCCGAGACGAAGAAGAACGGGCGGCTCTCGAAGGGGGAGTTCCTGGTGCAGGCCGAACGGACCCTGGCCCCGGAAGCCACCCTCTTCCCGGTCCCCAACCGACGACGGCACCAGATCCAGCAGGCCATGCTGGCCGTCCGCAAGATGCACCGTCACCCCAGCCGGCACCGGGGTCTGGACAGTATGGCCGAGCGGGCGTACTTCCTGGACGCCTTCGACCTGCTGCGGATCAACGTGGCCAGCGGTGGGGCGCCCAAGGGACTGCTCGAGGAATGGAGCGAACTGAGGGACAAGGCCGCCCGTGAGGGCAAGCTGGTCGACCCGGATTCCCGGGAGGAGAAGCGCTCCCGGGGACGCGGCCGATCACGGCGGGGGGAACGCGACCGGGACCGGCATTCCCGTGGCGATCACCAGCGTCAGGACCGTGACCGGACCGAGCGGACCGAAGAGAAGAAGAGCAGCGGTCGCAGTCGGCGGAGCACGGCCGATGGTGCGCGCAAGACCCGTGAGCGGCGGCCGCGGGAAGACCGTTCCCCGCAGGACCGTTCCCCGCAGGACCGTACTCCGAAGGACCGGACGCGTGAGGAGCAGCCGCGCGAGGAGAAGACGCCTCAGCCGAGGGAACGCCGACCCCGGGATCGGAAACCACGTGAGGACCGGGCCCCGAAGGAAGCGGTTCGCGAGCAATCCTCGCCGGAACAGGAACGTCCGCCCGACCAGGTGCCGACCCGCGAGGAAGCGTCCCGGGAGACCGCGGAGCGTACGACCCAGCGGCGGGAACGCCAGCCCCGGGAACGGAGACCGCAGGAAGAACAACCCCGCGAATCCGAGCCGAGTGAGGAGCGTCAGCAGGAACCCCGGGAGGAGATCGCGACCCCGGTCCAGCCGCCGGTCGAACTCCTCACCCCTCCTCCGGGCGCCGACATGCAGCATAATCGTCTGAAGCGGGAGCATCGTTCCTGGAGTGGGATCGCCGGGCAGACCAGCGGCACCATCAAGAAGATGAAGGAAGGGATCGCCTCCGGAGAGTTCCACGTCCCTCCGTCCGAACAGATCCCCTACGTCGTACCCGGCAAGTCGGTCAACGAGACCCTGCATGAATGGGACGCGATGGTCGGCCGGGCCGATGAGATCGCGGCCGACGAGACCCGTCCCGATTCCGACAAGTGGGGGCGGACCAGACGCCGGATCGATCCCTCGCTCAAGTGATCCCCGGGGTCCGCCTTCCGGCGGGCCCCGTCTCATCTCCTATGAGTCAGTCCCGGCCGGGAAGGTCCCCCCGCAGGGCCAGTCCGACGAAGGTCCGCACCCCGAAACCGGTCGGTCCGGCCCCGGTCCAGGGCTTGCTCTCCTTGCGCCATTCGGTGCCGGCGATGTCCAGGTGGGCCCAGGGGACCTCACCGACGAATCTCTCCAGCAGTTTGGCCGCGGTGATGGCCCCGGGCTGGTCCTTGCCGGTGTTGCGCACGTCGGCGATGTCGGAGGCGACCAGTTCGTCGTACTCGGGATCCATGGGGAGCGGCCAGAGTTTCTCTCCCTCTTCGGCGGCGGTACTCCGGACCCTTTCCACCCAGGCTTCGTCGTTGCCCATCAGACCGGCGTAGACATGGCCCAGGGCCACTACGCAGGCTCCGGTCAGGGTGGCGATGTCCACCATGGCGGCCGGTTTCCGGGCCGCCGTCCAGGCCAGGGCGTCGGCCAGGACGAGCCGTCCCTCGGCGTCGGTGTTGAGCACTTCGATGGTCTGGCCCGACCAGGTCTCGATCACATCCCCCGGACGGGTGGCTGAGCCCGACGGCATGTTCTCACAGGTCGGGACCACGCCCAGGACGGTCCGTTCGGGTTTCAGTAGCCCGATGGCCGTCAGGGCCCCGATGACCGCCGCGGCGCCGGCCATGTCCGCCTTCATCTCCTCCATCCCCTTGGCCGGTTTGATGGAGATCCCGCCGGTGTCGAACGTGATCCCTTTGCCGACCAGGGCCAGGGGGGGCGAAGCGGCAGCGCGGGGATCCTCGGGACGATAGCGCATGACGATGAAGCGGGGGGGCTCGGAACTCCCGGCGCTGACTGCCAGCAGGGCTCCCATGCCCTCCCGCCGGATCCGGGCCTCGTCCCAGACCTCGACCCGTACTCCGCTCGCCCGTCCGGCTCGGCGCGCTTCCGAGGCCAGCTGACGCGGGGTCATACGGTTGGCCGGGGTGTTGATCAGGCGACGGGCCAGGCTCAGCCCGACGGCCATGGCCTCGGCCCGGCGCACCGCCTCCCGGTGGGCGCGGGTCACCCGGTCTCCGGCCAGCAGGCTCAGGCTGCGATAGGGACAGCCGTAGGGGTCGCGGCGCTTCTCCGGTCCAGTCTTGAAGGCGTCGATCCCGGCCGCTCCGTTCAGGAACCCGTCGGCGATGGCGCTCACCATGGCCGGCTCGGCCGATCCGGCAACCGGGAGGATGCCGACGCTGCCGACCTCCAGCTTGAGCAGTCGGCGGGCCGCGGTCCCTCCCAGACGGCGGCCGGCGGTCGGGTCCTGCCCCCCGCGGGCGCCCAGGCCGACCAGGAGCAGGCGCTCGGCGGCCAGAGTATCCGAGGCCGGGAGGAGCAGGGTGCTCCCCGATTCGGCGGTGAAGGCTTCGGCCCGGACCGCCCGGGTCAGGGTGCCGCCGGTGGCGGCATCGAGCCGCTGGAAGAACGGATCGTCACCGCTGGCTCCCTCGAAGAGCCCCAGGACCAGAGCATCGCCCGGCCAACGGACGGGATCGGTTCGGGGAAAGGTGATACGCATGAGCAGCCCCCTGCGACAGTTCCGGGATCGAGCACGGAGGTCAGATGGATGGAATCATCCCGGCCCGCCCCGGGAGTGTCAACGTCCGGTGGGATGTCGATGGGGCTGGACTCCTCATCGGTTTGCGCGACCCGGCCGGGCCGGATAGAGTCAGGATCAATGACCCCGACCCGCATCCTGCATCATACCTGTCCTTTCTGCGGTTCTTCCCGCCGCCTGGGCGAGCGGTTACCTCCCGACCGTCTCTACCCGGAGTCAGAACCGGTGAGCCTGGTCGAGTGTACGGGCTGCGGGACCGCCGAGAGCGCACTTCCGGGGCCTGTGGACCCCGCCGGACCCGCGTCCCCCCCGACCCCGGAGACCTCCCTGGACGCCTACCTGCCCCATGCCCGGCCGCCCGGCCTGCTCGGTTCCCTGGTCCTGCAGGGCCAGGACCGGAAGGTGGGGGTGGTGCTCCCCTGGATCATGACTCCCGGCCTGGTGGATGTGGGCTGCGGCTCCGGCGGGTTCCTGGAAGCCTGGCGACGGCATCGGCCCGACGACCTCACGGTGGGACTCGAGCCCGATCCCCGGGCGGCCGCTCGAGCCCGGGAGCGGGAGCTCAAGGTGCTCCACTACCGATTGGAGGACCCGCTCCCCCCGGCTGCCCAGGGTGCGGGCATCTACACCCTGTGGCACGTCCTGGAGCATCTGGCGGACCCGGCCGAAGCGCTCTCCCGCCTGCGTCGCAGCATGGCTTCCGATGGCCGGATCGTGCTGGCCGTACCCAACCGCGCCGCCCTGGAGCGAAGTCTCTACGGACGCTGGACCATCGCCTGGGATCCTCCCCGGCATCGCTGGCACTTCACCCCCGAAGGACTGAGCGCCCTGGTCCGGCGGGCCGGACTGCGGGTGCTCGACCGCTTCAACCTGCTCAGCGACGACGTCTACGATGCGGTCGGATCGCTGCGCTGGTTCCTGGCCCCTCACGCCTGGGTCGCCCCGGGGACCCCCCGAACCCTGACCGCCACCGCCGCCGCGGTCTTGATGGGAGTGCCGCTCGGGGTGGGGAGCGCCGCCCTGGCCCCCTGGCGGGGACGGGCCAGTCTGGGACTGGTGCTGGCCCGAATCGGCCCTGACGTTTAAGCGCATCAACCTGGGCACTCGCCCCGACCCGCGGCGTCCTATATCGTATAAGACTCTGTCACGTATCACGGTCCGGGTTCTCGCACCCCGGGCGCGATCCGCCGGGAAGGAGCGCGATGGCGCTGGTGCTCGACGACCTCGACCTGGGGAGCGTCTTCCTGTCCCCTATGGCCGGGGTCACCGACACGGTCTTCCGCCGGCTCTGCCGGCGTATGGGGGCCGACACGCTCTATACGGAGTTCGTCTCCGGGGACGGACTGGTGCGCGAGAACGAGCGTACCCTCGAGATGCTCGAGTTCCACCCCGAGGAGCATCCCATCGGCTTCCAGGTCTTCGGCGGGGACCCCGAGGTGGTGGCTTCCGCCGCCCGGCGGGCCTGGGAACTGGGCCCCGACCTGATCGACATCAACTTCGGCTGCCCGGCCCGCAAGGTGACGAAGAAGGTGGCCGGCTGTGCCATCCTGCAGGACCTGGGACTCTACCGCGAGGTAGTGGCGGCCGTGGTCGCCGCGGTCCCCGGTCCGGTCACGGTGAAGATCCGGGCCGGTTGGGAAGAGGGCCGGCTGGTCTTCGTGGAGGCCGCCCGGATCGCCGCCGAGGCCGGGGCCCGGGCCGTGGCCTTCCATCCCCGCACCCGGTCCCAGGGCTATTCGGGGAAGGCCGACTGGTCGCGCATCACCCGGCTGGTGGCCGAGAGCCCCATCCCGGTGATCGGCAACGGCGACCTCTTCGAGCCCGAGGACGTGGTCCGAATGCTGGAGGAGACCGGCTGCGCGGCCGTCATGGTGGCCCGCGGAGCCATCGGCAACCCCTGGATCTTCCAACGGACCCGCGCCCTGCTGGAGACCGGGGTCCTCCC
>CAYUVJ010000106.1:0-1016 GCA_964447955.1 uncultured Gemmatimonadota bacterium | reverse complement strand
GGGTGGATCGCGGAGCCGCTCATCCCGCGCCCGGTCCTCCCGCCGCCGCCGACGCCCGACCGGCGACTGGCGACTATGCTGGAGCACACTCGCCTGGATATCGCCCACAAGGGGGAGCGTCGCGGAGTGCGTGAGATGCGCAAACACCTGGGAAGCTATACCCGGGGGCTTTGCTGGGGAGCCCGACTGCGGGAGACGGCGGTCCGGCTGAAGACTCTGACCGACCTGGATAGACTGGTGAGTGACTATCTGGACGCCCTCGATCGTTTCGATCGGGGCGTACCCGAGTCGGCAGAGACCCCCGAATTCCTGCGATCGGAGACGGCGCATGCGCAGCGATGACCTGCTGGAACTGCTCCGCTCGGTCGCCGTGGGCCGGACCGGGGTGGAGTCCGCCCTGGAGCGGCTGCGGGACCTGCCCTTCGAAGCGGTTGGCGACTTCGCCCTGCTCGACACCCACCGCGACCTGCGCTGTGGATTCGTCGAGGTCCTGCTGGCCGAAGGCAAGACGCCCGAGCAGTGTGCGGCCATCGCCCGGCGGATGGCCGAAGGGGAAGGACCCTTCCTGGCCACCCGGGTCGATCCTGAGCGGGCCGAGGTCATCCTGGCCGCCGTGCCCGGTGCCGAGTACCACTCCGAGGCCCGGGTCGTCCGCCGTCTGCCGGCCGGGCATCAGGCCGACCGGGGGCCGGTGGCCGTGGTGACGGCCGGCACCGCCGACCGGCCGGTAGCCGAGGAAGCCGCCCTGACTGCCGAGACGATGGGCCTGGAGGTACATCGGGTCCAGGACGTGGGGGTGGCCGGACTCCACCGCCTGCTGGCTCATCGCGAGACCTTCACGACCGCGGCGGTGGTCATCGTGGTGGCCGGGATGGAGGGAGCTCTGCCGAGTGTGGTCGGCGGTCTGATCCGCCGACCGGTCATCGCGGTACCGACCAGTGTGGGCTACGGGGTCGGCGCCGGCGGTCTGGCCGCCCTGCTGGGGATGCTCTCCTCCTGCGCCTCCGGGGTCACGG
>CAYUVJ010000105.1:0-7444 GCA_964447955.1 uncultured Gemmatimonadota bacterium | reverse complement strand
GGCCCGGTCGTGACGGACACACCGGGGGCTTCAGTACCCCTCGGCGTCCAGGCGGACCTTGCCGGCGAACCGGCGGTAGGTGAAGACCGTGTATCCGGCGGCCAGCAGCATGCCGGGGATCCACCAGTAGAGGGCGATCGTGAGTCCGTAGCGGGGCGCGGAGGCGTTGAACACGGTCAGCGAGTTGGCCGGGTCGTTGATGGCCGGCAGGACGTTGGGATAGAGACCGTAGGCCGCGCTCAGCAGCATCCCGGCCAGATAGGTGGCGGAGGCCAGGAAGCCCCGCCCCTCCTGCCGACGCCGGGCGTGCAGCGGGATACCGGCCAGCCCGAAGACGGCCAGGGCCGGCAGGACCCAGGCCAGCGGCTGGGCGAGCATGCGCTGGGCCACGTGCGGCTGGATGCCGAAGGTCATCACGGTGATCAGCAGGGTCAGCACCACCTGGGCCACCCACAGGTTCAGGATCACCCGGCGGGCCCGCTCCCGGACCTCCCCCTCGGTCTTGAGGACCAGCCAGGCGGCCCCATGGACGGTGAGGGCGACCAGGGCGGTCACCCCGACGGTGACCGTGTACCAGTCCAGGACCCCCGACTCGGGGCCCAGTCCGAAGGTGGTCCACAAAGGGGTGAAGAAGTACCCTTCGGCGTCCAGCGGCACCCCCCGCACCACGTTGCCCAGAGCGGCCCCGTAGATGACGGCCAACAGCAGGCTGGCACCGGAGAAGACCACGTCCCAGAAGGGCTTCCAGACCCGGTTGTCCACATGGTGGCGCAGTTCCAGCGAGACGGCCCGCAGGATCAGCAGCCAGAGCACCATCATGAGCGGCAGGTAGAGACCGCTGAAGCTCGAGGCATAGAGGAGCGGGAAGGCCAGGACCAGCGAACCGCCGGCGGCCAGCAGCCAGACCTCGTTGCCGTCCCAGACCGGTCCGATGCTGCGGATCACGCTGCGCCGTTCATCGTCGGTGCGGGCGACGTATAGGTGCAGGATCCCGGCGCCCAGGTCGAAGCCGTCCAGGATCACGTACATCATGATCAGGGCGGCGACGAGAAAGAACCAGAGGGTCTCCATGGCGGCCTCCTTACCGGTCGGCGGCCGGGGCGGCCGGGGTCTGGGGTGAGGGTGCGGCCGAGACGGTGTGAGGCTCCGGTCCATGCTCGATCTCACGACGCACCAGGAAGAGGAAGAGGATGCTCAGCACGGTGTACATGCCCATAAAGCCGATCAGGGTGAACATGGTGTTGCCGGCCGAGACCATGTGCGAGTAGCCGTCGGCGGTACGCAGCAGGCCGTAGACCAGCCAGGGCTGCCGGCCCAGTTCGGCCGTCATCCAGCCGAAGGTGTTGGCGATGAACGGGAAGGGGGCCAGCAGCATCAAGAGCCAGAGCACCGGCCGGGTCGTGAACAACCGCTTCTTCCAGAGCAGGAAGGCGGCCAGCGCCATCACCGCGATGAAGATGGTCCCCAGCCCCACCATGATGTGGTAGGCGTAGTAGAGGAGCGGCACGTTGTCGGGCCAGTCCTCCTCCGGGAATGCGTCGAGCCCCCGCACCTCGGCGTCGAAACGCCGGAAGGTCATGAAGGAGAGGAACTTCGGGACCTCGATCGGGTTGTCGAGCCGGCGCTTCTCCATGTCGGGCTGGCCGATGATGACCAGCGGGGCCCCCTCCTCGGTGGTGAAGAGCCCCTCCATGGCGGCGAAGGAGACCGGATGCTCACGGGCCACGTTGAGCGCCTGTCCGTCCCCGGTGGGGAAGGCGACCAGGAAGGCCGCCGGCAGCCCCACCAGCACCCCGACCTTCACGAAGGTCCGGCCGTACTCGGCGAAGCGGTCCACCAGCAGGTAGTAGGCGCCGATGGCCGCCATCACGAACGAACCTGTGACCACCGCGCCGATCATGGTGTGGGTGTACTGCCAGAGGAGCCAGGGGTTGGTCACCAGGGCCCACCAGCTGGACAGGATGATCTCCCCCTCCGGCCCCAGCCGGAAAGCGACCGGGTGCTGCATCCAGGCGTTGGTGGCCACGATGAAGAAGCCGCTGAGCCACGAGCCCAGCCAGACGGCCACCGCGCTCACGAAGTGGAGCTTGGGTCCCAGACGTTTCTCCCCGAAGAGGAAGAGCCCCAGGAAGGTCGACTCGAGGAAGAAGGCGAAGACCCCCTCCATGGCCAGGGTCTGTCCGATCACCCCGCCGGTGGCCTCCGAGAAGCGGGCCCAGTTGGTCCCGAACTGGAACTCCATCGGGATGCCCGTCACCACTCCCATCACGAAGTTGACCGCGAAGATCTTGGCCCAGAACCGGGCCGAGCGGTCCCAATGGGCGTCGCCGGTACGCAGTGCCATCGCCTTGAGGATGACGATGAGCAGGGCCAGGCCCATGGTGAGCTGGGGGAAGAGATAGTGATAGGTGATGGTGAAGGCGAAATGGAAGCGGTGGAAGACCAGTTCCATGGCATTTCCCTTCCCGAACGCGGGGGCGGACCGGACGGCCACCCGACCAGGATCCCGGATCGCAGCAGCAGATAGACGGGTCACGACCAGGTCGGCGAACGAAGCAGCAGTTCAGACCGCCGTGACGGTTGCAGGTAATCCCGTCCCCGCCGGAGTGTCAAGTCCGGGCAAGGCGACGGGAACCGGCGGCAACCTCGAGATGACCGGTCCCGTAGACCGAAGTGCCCACCGCTGGCACCAGGCGGTCGATGAAGCCCGGTGTCCATGCTTCGAACATCCACTCGCTTGACAACAACATCTTCGCACCGGATATTGGGCGCGCCATGAACCGCACTACGAACCGCCATCATCATCACCATCACCACCGCACCCGCGGGGGTCGGCTGATGGTGTGACTTCGCCGTCGTAGCGCGAAGTGAAGACATCGACGCTGGCTCCGGCCGGCGTCGATTCCTGTTTTCGGGCCCTTTCCCCGGAAAACGAGAACGCGCCGTCCGGAGCCCCTAAAGCGAAAGGGAGTTCCGGATGACACCCACGCCCAGTCCCGACGCACTGCGCATCGGACTGCCCAAGGGACACATGCAGCCCGGGGTCTTCGCCCTGCTGGCCGAGGCGGGCATCCCCGTCCAGGTCGGCGCCCGGGCCTACCGGCCGTCCATCGGCCTGCCCGGGCTCGAGGCCAAGATCCTCAAACCCCAGAACATCGTCGAGATGGTGCAGGTCGGCTCCCGCGACCTGGGCTTCGCCGGGGCCGACTGGGTAGCCGAACTCGACCTGGCCGGTGAACTGGTCGAACTGCTTGATACCGGGCTCGATCCGGTACGGGTGGTGGCGGCCGCCCCTCGGTCCCTGCTCGTCGACGGTCGGCTCCCCACCTCCGGTCTCATCGTGGCCTCCGAGTACGAGCGGCTGGCCCGGGCCTGGATCGACCGGCAGGATATGGAGGCCCGGTTCGTGCGCTCCTACGGGGCCACCGAGGTCTTCCCCCCTGAGGACGCCGACTGCGTCATCGACAACACGGCCACCGGTTCGACCCTGGACGCCAACGGTCTGGCGGTGGTGGACGAACTGATGGCCTCTACCACCCGGCTCTACGCCAACCCGGGCGTGCTGGCCGACCCGGCCCGTCGAGACCGGATCGAACGCTTCGTGCTGCTGCTGCGCTCCGTGCTGGAGGCCCGCCGCCGGGTCATGGTCGAAGTCAACGTGACCGCCGACTGCCTGGAAGCGGTGGTGGAGGCCCTCCCCTGCATGCGGGAGCCGACCATCTCCAGTCTGCACGGCGAGGCGGGCTTCGCGGTCAAGGCCGCCGTGCCGCGCGAGCAGCTCCCGCTGGTCATCCCCGAGATCAAGGCGCGGGGAGGGACCGACGTGGTGGTCACCCGCCTGGCCCAGATCGTGCCATGAACACACCGGCCCCCTTTCCCCGTCCGGTCCCCGCATTGGAGGGGACCCCCCCCTATCGGCTCCCCCGTCCCGAGGGGCGGTTCGACCTCTTTCTGGATGCCAACGAGGGGTCGCGGCCCCATACCGACCTGCTGGCCGCCTGTTTCGATCCGGGCCTGATCCGCCGCTATCCCGATGCTTCCCTCCTGACCCGCCGGCTCGCCGACCTGCTCGGGGTCGGGCCCGAGCAGGTGCTCGTCACCGACGGTTCCAACGACGCCCTCGACCGGGCCTGCCGGGCGGTGCTCTGCCCGGGACGGGAGCTGGTCGCCCCGGTGCCCACCTTCGAGATGCTGCTGCGCTACGCCCGGCTGACCGGGGCCGAGGTGCGCGAGGTCCCCTGGCTCCAGGGACCCTGGCCGCTCGAGGCGGTACTGGACGCGGCCACCCCCCGGACCGCGGCGGTGGCCTTCGTCTCCCCCAATAACCCGACCGGGGCGGCGGCCACGGCCGAGGATCTGCGTCGGCTGGCCGAGGCTCTCCCGGAAGCCCTGATCATCGCCGACCTGGCCTACACCGAGTTCGCCGACCATGACCTGACCGCTGAGGTGCTGGCCGCTCCCAACGCCCTGCTGGTGCGCACCCTCTCCAAGGCCTGGGGACTGGCCGGGGTGCGGGTGGGCTATGCCGCCGGCCCGGTCGAGGTAATCGGATGGCTGCGGGCGGCCGGCCAGAACTACCCGGTGGGGGGGCCGGCCCTGGCGGTGGCCGAGCAGCGGCTGGAGGAGGAGGACGCGGTGGCAGCCTTCACCGCGCAGGTCCGCCGGGAGCGGGAGCGGCTGGCCGAACGGCTCCGGAATCTGGGGGCGGCCCCCCTTTCCTCGCAGGCCAACTTCGTGCTGGCCCGGTTCCCGGATGCCGCCGGAGTCCAGGTCGCCCTGGCCCGGCTGGGGATCGCCGTGCGGGCCTGGCCCGGTGACCCGCGGCTGGGGGAGTACCTGCGTATCACCTGCCCGGGGGATCCCGAATCGTTCGAACGGTTGGAGCGGGCCCTGGAAGAGGTACTGGGCCGCGATATGCCCCGGAAGGAGAAGGAGTGATGAGCATGAAGAACCGTGTCGCGGAGTACACTCGGAAGACCCGGGAGACCGATATCACGGTCCGGCTCGACCTGGACGGCACCGGAGCGACCCGCCCGGAGACCGGGATCGGGTTCCTCGACCACCTGCTGGACGCACTGGGGCGCCACGCCGGCTTCGACCTGGCGGTGAGCGCCCGCGGCGACCTGGAGGTGGACGACCACCACACCGCCGAGGACACCGCCCTGGCCCTGGGCTCCGCCCTGGACACGGCATTGGGAGAACGGGCCGGGATCGGCCGCTTCGGCTGGGCCTACGCCCCGCTCGACGAGGCGCTTGCGCGGGCGGTGGTCGACCTTTCCGGGCGGCCGTATGCCCGCATCGAACTGGGTCTGCGTCGGGAGCGGCTGGGAGGACTGGCTACCGAGAACGTCGGCCACTTCCTGCGCTCGCTCTCCGTCACCGCCCGGGCAGCGATCCACGTCGAAGTCCTCTACGGCGAGAACGACCACCACCGGGCCGAGGCCGCCTTCAAGGCGCTGGCCCTGGCCCTGCGCCAGGCCGTCGCCCGCACCGGCGACGAGCGGGTGCCCAGCACCAAGGGGACCCTGCGGTGAGCGCCGGCGGAGTGCTCATCGTACGCACCGGCACGGCCAACCTGGCCTCGGTACGGGCCGGGCTGGCCCGGGCCGGGGCGGCCTCCGAGTTGACCACCGACCCGGCGGCGGTGCGCTCGGCCGGGCGCGTGGTCCTGCCCGGGGTGGGGGCCTTCGGAGCGGCGGCCGCCGCCCTGGCCGCCGACGGTCTGGACGAAGCTCTGCGGGAGCGGGTGGCCGCCGGCCGCCCCACCCTGGCCGTCTGCCTGGGGCTGCAGCTGCTGGCCGAAGGGAGCGCGGAGAGCCCGGGGGTGCCCGGCCTGACCGCCTTCGGTGGTACCGCCACCCGCTTCCCGGCCGGTATCCGGGTCCCCCAACTGGGATGGAACCAGGTCGAACCTGGACCGGAGTGCCGCCTGCTCGAAGAGGGCCACGCCTACTTCGCCAACTCCTACCGGCTGACCGAGGCCCCGGCGGGATGGGCCGCTGCCTGGTCCGAGCATGGGACTCCCTTCGTAGCCGCTCTGGAGCGCGACGGGATACTGGCCTGTCAGTTCCACCCCGAACTCTCCGGAGGGTGGGGGCTGGCTCTGCTGCAGCGCTGGTTGACCGCGACGGAAGGAGGCCGCGGATGCTGATCACCAGGATCATCCCCTGTCTGGACACCGATGCCGGGCGGGTGGTCAAGGGGGTGCGCTTCTCCGGCCTCCGCGACTGCGGCGATCCGGCCGAACTGGCCGCCGCCTACGAGGCCCAGGGGGCTGACGAGCTAGTGGTGCTGGACGTGAGCGCCGGTCCCGAGGGGCGCGGGGCCCGCCTGGAGACGGTGCGAGGGGTCCGGGAGCGCCTCTCGGTCCCGCTCACCGTCGGGGGCGGCGTGCGCGGGGTGGCCGATGCCGAGGCGCTGCTGGAGGCGGGGGCCGACAAGGTCGGAGTGAACACCGCGGCGGTGCGCGATCCGGACCTGCTGGAGGAGCTGGCCGGGCGTTTCGGCAGTCAGTGCGTGGTGCTGGCCGTGGACGCCGCCCGCCGCCCCGAGGGGGGCTGGGAGGTGGTGGTCTCTTCGGGCCGGGAACGGACCGGGCGGGACGCCCCGGCGTGGTGTGAGGAGGGGACCGGGCGCGGAGCCGGGGAGGTCCTGCTGACCTCCTGGGACCGGGACGGCACCCGCAGCGGCTACGACCTCGACCTGCTGGCGACCGTTTCCGACCGGGTGAACGTGCCGGTCATCGCCTCGGGTGGGGCCGACCGGCCCGAGCACCTGCAGGCCGCCCTGCAGGCAGGAGCCGACGCGGTGCTGGCTGCCTCGATCTTCCACGACGGCGCGTACACCGTGGCTGAGGTCAAGACCTGGCTGTCCGCACGCGGTGTGAGGGTGCGGCCATGATCGTCCCCTCGATCGACCTCATGGGAAACAGGGCGGTCCAACTGGAGGGGGGACGGGAACTGCGCATCGACGCCGGTGACCCCTTCCCGCTGGTCGAGCGGTTCGCCCTGGCCGGCGAGGTGGCGGTGGTCGACCTGGACGCTGCCCTCGGTCAGGGCTCCAACCGGGAGGTGATGGAGCGGCTCCTCCGGCTCGCCCCCTGCCGGGTGGGAGGCGGGATCCGCAGCGCCGAGGCGGCCCTCGACTGGCTGGACGCCGGAGCGGTCTCGGTGGTGCTGGGTACCGCCGCCGTCCCCGAGGTGCTGGGACAGCTCCCCGCCGAGCGCGTGGTGGCCGCCCTGGACGCGGTGGACGGCGAGGTGGTGGTGGAAGGGTGGCGGCGCCGCACCGGCCGGGGGGTGCTCGAACGCATGCACGAACTGCGCGGTCTGGTGGGGGGCTTCCTGGTCACCTTCGTGGAGCGGGAAGGCCGGCTGGTCGGGCTGGGGCCCGAGCAGGCCGAGCCGCTCCGGGAAGCCGCCGGCGAGGCCCGACTGATCGTGGC
>CAYUVJ010000104.1:0-7486 GCA_964447955.1 uncultured Gemmatimonadota bacterium | reverse complement strand
CCAGTCGGGGTTCGGACATCACGCGTTTCCGGCACGACCTGCTGCCGGTCCTGGGGGTCGTCGCCCTGGTCGCCGGACTCATCGTGCTGGAACCCGACTACTCCAGCGCCTTCGTCCTGACCTCGATCGGGGTCGGTCTGGTCTTCCTGGCCGGGGCCCGGTTCCATCAGCTGAGCGGACTGGCGCTGGCGACGGTCCCGGTGGCCTGGGCGGTGCTGGTCTCGAGTCCCTACCGGCGCCAGCGCATCCTCTCCTTCCTGGACGGCGGCAGGGACATCCAGGGCTCGGGCTACCAGGTCTGGCAGTCCCTGCTGGGGTTGGGCAACGGGGGGCTGTTCGGGGTCGGACTGGGTAACAGCGGCCAGAAGCTCCGCTTCCTGCCCGAGCCCTATAACGACTTCATCTTCAGCGTGCTCGGGGAGGAACTGGGTTTCATCGGGGCGGTCGTGGTGTTGGGGCTCTTCCTGGTCCTGGTGCTGCGGGGCCTCCAGGTGGCCTACCGGGCCCCCGACACGGTCGGGTCGCTCCTGGCCGCCGGCGTGAGCCTCACGGTCGGTCTCTACGTACTGGTCAACGTCGGGGTGGTCACCTCGACCCTGCCGGCCACCGGGCTGGCGCTCCCCTTCATCTCCTACGGTGGTTCCTCCCTGGTCTTCTCACTGGCCGGGATCGGACTGCTGCTGGCCGTCTCGCGCCGGGCGCTGGAAGTCGGGACCATGGAACCGGGAGGCGGCTCATGAGGGTCTGGGTGGCAGCGGGCGGGACCGGCGGGCATCTCTACCCCGCCCTGGCGGTGGCCGACGAGCTGGGCGCCGTGGACCCGTCCGGGACACTCTGGTTCGCGGTGAGCCGACGGGGTCTGGAGGAACGGGTCCTGGCCCAACAGGACCGGAAGGCGGTCCCGCTGCTGGCCGAAGGTCTCCACCGCCGCGAGGTGGTCCGCAACCTGCTCTTCCCCTTCCGCACCCTGGCTGCCCTCTTCCAGAGCCTGGCGGCCGTCGTGCGGCTCCGTCCCCAGGTCGCTTTCGGAACCGGGGGCTTCGTGACCGGCCCGGCCTTGCTGGCCGCCCGTCTGCTGGGCGTGCCCTACCTGCTCATCGCGTTGGATACCCACCCCGGGGTGACCATCCGGCTGCTGGCTTCCCGGGCCCGCCGGGTCTTCGTGACCGCTTCCGAAGCCCACGCCGTCCTGGGTATGCGCCGGAACGTGGAAGTCGTGGGGGTCCCGATCCGACGGACCGAGACGGTCGAACGGGTGGTCGCCCGCCGCGCTCTGGACCTGCCCGAGGACAGCACCCTGCTCTTCGTCACCGGCGGTTCCCAGGGCTCCCGGGCGCTCAACCGGGCCGTCCAACAGGCCCTCACCCTGATCCTGAGGATGGGCGACACCGCGGTCCTGTGGCAGACCGGGGAGGCCGAGTCGGAAGAACTCCAGGCCTTCGCCCAGGCGGTGGTCGCCAACACCCCCGGACGTGACCCGCGCCGGGTCAAGGTCGTGCCGTTCATCGAGCATATGGAACTGGCCTGGTCGGCCGCCGACCTGGCCGTCTGCCGGGCCGGGGCCTCCACCGTGGCCGAACTGACCGCCTACGGGGTGCCCTCGATCCTGGTCCCGCTGGCCACTTCCGCCGGTGGACACCAGGAACGGAACGCCCAGGCGATGGTGACCGCCGGGGCCTCACAGCTGCTGCCTGAAGATGATCTCAACGGTGAACACCTCGCCCTGACCCTGCAGGAGTTGCTCGAGGACACCGACCGGCGGTCGGCCATGGCCGCCGCGGCCGGTCGCTCGGCGCACTTCGGAGCCGCTCGCCGCATCGTCGTGTGTCTTATCGCCGAAGCCCGGATCGACGAGGAAGAACGCTGGTCACTGCAGACCCGGTTCCAGGGGGGAGGGGTGGGGAGGTGACCCGCTTCACGCGCATCGACCGGGTCCATTTCGTGGGGGTCGGCGGGATCGGCATGAGCGGTATCGCCGAACTGCTCCTGGCCCTGGGCTACAAGGTGAGCGGATCGGACCTGAAGAAGAGCGAAGTGACCGACCGGCTGGAGCGTCTGGGTGCGGTCATCCACGAAGGCCACCGGACCGAGCAGGTGGACGGGGCCCATGCGGTCGTCTACTCCTCGGCGGTCCGGCCCGACAACCCCGAAGTCCGAAGGGGGCTGGAACTCAAGATCCCGGTCATCCGCCGGGCCGAGATGCTGGGTGAGCTGATGCGGATGCACTTCAGCATCGGCGTCTCCGGGACCCATGGCAAGACCACCACGACCAGCATGGTCGGGCACCTGCTGACCGAGACCGGGCTGGCCCCCACTCTGATCGTGGGCGGCAAGGTGAACGCCCTGGGTACCAGCGCTCGGCTGGGTGAGGGGGAATACCTGGTGGCCGAGGCGGACGAGTTCGACCGCTCCTTTCTCCGGCTCTTCCCGACGGTGGCGGTGATCACCAGCGTCGAAGCCGAGCACCTGGACACCTATGGCGACTTCGCCGCCATGAGCGACGCCTTTGTCGAGTTCGCCAACAAGGTCCCCTTCTACGGGGTGGTGGTGGCCTGCCTGGACGAGCAGGGGGTCCGTGACCTGATCCCCCGCATCGACCGGGCCCTGCTGACCTATGGGACGACCTCTCAGGCCGACCTGAGGGCCGACGAAGTGGTCTTCGAGGGGATGGGCAGCCGGTACGAGGCCACCTGGAGGGGGGAAGCGCTGGGTGCGGTGCGGCTCCGCGTTCCCGGTCTCCACAACGTGCGCAACAGCCTGGCGGCGCTGGCCGTGGGACTCCATCTCGACCTGGACCCGGCCACCCTGATCGCCGCCATGGGGACCTTCTCCGGGGTGGCCCGCCGCTTCGAGTTGAAGGGTGAGGGGCAGGGTGTGCTGGTGGTGGACGACTACGCCCATCATCCGACCGAAGTGGCGGCGACCCTGCAGGCCGCCCGGGTCAGTCTGGACCGGCGGGTGGTGGCGGTCTTCCAGCCCCATCTTTACTCGCGCACCCGTGACTTCGCGGCCGAATTCGGTTCGGCCCTGCTCGATTCGGACCTGCTGGTGGTCACCGACGTCTACCCCGCCCGTGAGGATCCCATCCCGGGGATCGACGGCGGACTCATCGCGCGGGCGGCACGCGAGCAAGGGCACCGGCAGGTGATCTACATCCCCGATGTCCAGGAGGTCCCCGAGCGGCTGATGGGACTGGTGCGGGAGGGGGACCTGGTGGTGATGATGGGCGCCGGCAGCATCTGGCGCGCAGCGGAGCAGCTGGTGACGCTGCTGACGGCCGGGGGGGAGACCCCATGACGGCCATCCGGGCATTGGCCGGGGCGCTGCAGAAGGCGCGAGTGGGAGACATCCGGCTCGAGGAGCGTCTGGCCTCCTACACCAGCATGAAGGTCGGAGGGCCCTGCCGGGCTCTGGTGCGCCCTCCCGACCTGGAGAGCCTGGAGCGGCTGGTCGGGGTGCTGGGGGAACTCGAGGTCACCTATCTGCCTCTGGGCGGCGGCTCCAACGTCCTGGTCTCGGACGAGGGTTTCGAAGGGGTGGTCATCGCCACCGATGCCCTTCAGGAATGGGACGAGACCGCCGACGGTCTGGAACTGACGGTCGGCGCCGGGGTGGCCACTCCCCGGGTCCTGAAGTGGACGGTGGCCCGGGACCTGACCGGGTTCGAAGGACTGACCGGGGTACCCGGCTCGGTGGGGGGCGCGGCGGTCATGAACGCCGGTGGTCGGGGAGGCAACATCCGCGACAGCCTGACCGCGGTCGAGGTGGTCACCCCTCCTCCGGAGTGCCACGTCGTGCAGGTGGCCGCCGAGGCGCTGCAGCTGGCCTATCGTTCCTCGGCCCTCCCTCCGGGTTCGATCGTCGGCCGGGTCCATCTGCGGTTCCGACCGGCCGAGGTGCCGGGGAGTGTCCGGCAGCGGGTCCAGGAACTGCTCGAGCATCGGATGGCCACTCAGCCGGTCGGGGTGCAGAGCGTGGGGAGTGTCTTCAAGAACCCCCCCGGGGACGCAGCCGGACGGTTGATCGATGCCTGTGGGCTGAAGGGGGTGCGTGAAGGCCCGGCGGCTGTGAGTGAGATGCATGCCAACTACATCGTCAACACCGGCGGGGCCACGGCCGCCCAGGTCCGAACCCTGATCGAACGGGTCCGTGAGACGGTGGCCGAGCAGACCGAGATCCAACTGGAGTTGGAGGTGATCCCGATCGGTTTCCGCCAGGATCCGCTGCCAGGGAGGGCCTGGGCGCCTCGTCCCCGCCGTTCGGGCCGGGAGCGTGGTGCGGCGACCCTGGAAGGCAGGCGGTCCCGATGAGACGCCGTCCCGGACAACGGGGGCGGTCCCGTTCGGGATCGGGTCGCATCGAAGGTCGCCGACGGGGGGTCCTGGGCCGGCTGAAGGTGCTGCTGGGGACCGTGGTGGTGCTCGGACTGGTCGGACTGGCGGCGCGGGTCGCACTGGCCGGCCTGGAAGGGGGGACCCGCTTCACGGTCGAGGAGGTCCGGGTCGAAGGGACCCGCTACCTCGATCCCGCCGAACTGCTGGCGATCGCCCGGATCGAGGAGTTGGGGACCGGAGAGCTGGAGACGGCCGACCTGGAACGCATCGGCGGGCGGGTGGCCGAACATCCCCTGGTGGCCCGGGTCGGGGTCCGGCGAAGCCTGCCGGCGGCGGTCGTCATCGAGGTGACCGAACGGGTCCCGGTGGCGTGGCTGGCCACCGAACCGATCCACGGTCTGGATGCTGAAGGTGAGACGCTGCCGGGCCTGGATGTGGCGCGCTACGGCTCGCTCCCCTTCGTCACCGGTCTGCCGGAGGACCCGGAAGCCTCCCGGACGGCCTGCCTGAGGGCGGTGGCGTTGCTGGAGCGGGTGAAGGAGGAGGTCCCCGGCCTCTACGACCTGATCAGCGAGATCCAGCCGGCAGCAGCCGGAGAAGTCTTACTGGTGCTGGTCGGGGACGCGGTGCGGGTGCGGCTGATGGAGGACGCCCTGTCCGGGGTCCTGCCTACCGTCCCTGCCCTGCTGGATGAAGGACGCCGGCGGTGCGCACCGCTGGGCGAAGTGGACCTGCGGTTCGCAGGGACCGTGATCTACCGAAAACGCAGAGGGAGTGGATGACCCCATGGCCGTTTCGAACCTGATCGCAGGACTCGACATCGGCACCACGAAGATCGTAGCGATCGTCGCCGAACCGGATGAACACGGCGAGATGCGCATCCTCGGAGTGGGCCAGAGCCCGTCCCATGGATTACGGCGGGGTGTGGTCGTGAATCTGGAGAAGACCATCCTGAGCGTCCAGGACGCGGTCGAGGAGGCCGAGAAGCACGCCGGGGTCGAGATCAGCAGCGTCTTCGCCGGGATCGCAGGCGACCACATCCGCAGCATCAACAGCCGTGGTGTCATCGCCGTGGGACGAGGGGGGAGCGAGATCACCCCGGCCGATGTGGAACGGGTGATCGAGGCGGCCAAGGCGATCGCCCTGCCCATGGACCGGGAGATCATCCACGTGATCCCCCAGGAGTTCATCGTCGACGACCAGCCGGGCATCCGGGACCCCGTCGGGATGGCCGGCGTGCGGCTGGAGGGGGAGATCCACATCATCACCGGGGCGGTCACCAGCGCCCAGAACATCTACAAGAGCGTCCAGCGGGCCGGGGTCGAGGTGCAGGACCTGGTGCTGCAGCCGCTGGCCTCCTCTTACGCCACCCTGACCGAGGATGAGAAGGAACTGGGGGTGGCCATGCTCGACCTGGGGGGCGGGACGGCCGACCTGGCGGTCTTCTACGAGGGGAGCATCCGTCATACGGCGGTCATCGGTCTGGGAGGGGAGAACGTCACCAACGACGTGGCCATCGGGCTGCGTACCCCCCGGGACCAGGCCGAGCGGATCAAGATCGACCATGGGGTGGCGCTGCAGGCAATGGTCGACCAGGACGAACGGATCGAGGTGCCCGGGGTAGGCGGACGTCCGGCCCGGGAGGTCTCCCGGGACGTGCTGGCGGCCATCATCGAACCGCGCATGGAGGAGATCTTCGCCCTGGCCCTGCGTGAGATCCAGCGCTCTGAGTACGCCGACCTGCTGACCACCGGGCTGGTCCTGACCGGCGGCGGGGCGATGCTGGAAGGGGCCTGCGAACTGGCCGAACGGGTCTTCAACATGCCGGTCAAACTGGGGATCCCGAGCGGGGTCGGAGGGCTGGACAGTGAGGTGGCGACCCCGGTCTACGCCACCGCGGTGGGATTGCTGAAGTATGCGATACAGGAAGGGGGCGGCCGGGGCCGGCGGTATGCCTTCGGCAAGGGGGGGGGACTGTTCGATTCCATCCTGAACCGGATGAGGAAGTGGATCGATGAGTTCTTCGGGTAGCAGGAAAAGACGCAACAACGAGCGAAGCGGCAGTACGACACACAATGCGGGAGGTGGTCAGATGTCACTGACCCTGGGGCTGGCCTCCGAGGGCCAGGCGATCATGAAAGTGGTGGGCGTCGGGGGGGCGGGCGGCAATGCCGTCAACCGGATGATAAACGCCGGGTTGACGGGAGTGGAGTTCATCGCCGTCAACACCGATGCCCAGGCACTCGACAACTGCAAAGCCGAACAGAAGGTCCAGATCGGCGGCAACCTCACCAAGGGCCTCGGGGCGGGCGCCAACCCGGAGATCGGGCGGCGCTCGGCCGAGGAGGACCGGGAGGTACTGATCGAGGTCCTGGATGGGGCCGACATGGTCTTCGTCACCGGCGGCATGGGGGGGGGTACGGCCACCGGGGCGGCACCGGTGATCGCCGAGATCGCCCGCGAGCGGAACGCCCTGACCGTGGCGGTGGTCACCCGGCCCTTCCAGTTCGAGGGGATCAAGCGCAGCCGCCGGGCTGAGGAGGGGATCGGGCAGATCAAGGACTGTGTGGACACGCTCATCGTGATCCCCAACCAGCGACTGCTGGCCATCACCACCGACGAGACGCCGCTGACCGACGCGTTCCGGATCGCCGACGACGTGCTCCTGCACGCCGTGCGGGGCATCTCCGACCTGATCACCATCCCCGGGCTCATCAACCTGGACTTCGCCGACGTACGGACGGTGATGATGGAGATGGGGGACGCCCTGATGGGGACCGGCCAGGCTTCGGGCGAGCACCGGGCCATCGAAGCCGCTACCCAGGCGATCTCGAGCCCCCTGCTCGAGGAAGTCTCGATCGATGGAGCCACCGGCCTGCTGGTGAACATCACCGGTGGACCGAAGATGAGCCTGCACGAGATCGACGAGGCCACCCGGGTCGTCAACGAGGCGGCCGGCAACGAGGCCAACGTGATCTTCGGGGCGGTCATCGACGACAAGCTGGGTGACGATGTCCGGATCACGGTCATCGCCACCGGCCTGGGCGGTTCCGGGAGCCGGAAGCGCGGCAAGCCGCGCATCGAAGAGGAGGACGAGACCGGCAAGGTGGTGGTCTTCCCCACTCCCGGGAAGGACCACGCCGCCGAGGTGC
>CAYUVJ010000103.1:0-7548 GCA_964447955.1 uncultured Gemmatimonadota bacterium | reverse complement strand
TCCCCGCGAAGCGCCGGATCAGGGCGAAGGTGGCCAGCCCCAGGACCAGCAGGAAGGACGAGGTCCAGAGACGCCCGGACATCTCAGACCGGCCCTCCATCCCGACCCAGTTCAACCCCCACCTTCTCCCCCGCATCCGACGGAAAGTGCCACCCCACCTCGGTGATGTACGGCATGGCCGGCATGAGCAGCATGTGGCTGATCCGGGTCAGCGGCACCGCGAGCATGATCAGGTCGGCACTCAGGATGTGGATGAGGAAGACCGGAGCGAAGGGGAAGGGATTGGCTTCCGGGTGCATGACCAGGAAGCCGGTCAGGAAAGGGGTCATGACGAGCAGGATGAGCAGGTGGTCGGAGACCCGGGAGAGTGGACGGACAGCCCGGTCGAGCGCACGCTGCAGCAGGAGGGCCAGGCCTGCGACCAGGGCGGTCAGCGTCAGTACATCGGCCACCACGTTGGGGATGGCCGGCAGAGGAGTCCCCGGCCGGCCCTGCCACAGGACGAGATGGCCGGCCAGGAAAACCGGCACGACCAATATCGGCAGGTGGAGGAGAAAGGTGGCGATGCTGTACCAGGGTCGCTCCCGCACCTGCCGGAAGGGGAGGAGCCACTCCCGGGTGGCCCGCACCAGGGTCTGGTGGGGCAGACGCGGATCCCCGGCCCGCCGCAGGGCCCGGCGGAAGTCGAGCCAGGTGAGCAGGGCCCGGCGCAGCAATCCCAGCATCATGAAGGCCAGGGAGAAGCGGAACAGGGGTCCCCGGGCCCACTCGATCCAGGCCGCCATCATGGTCCGGTCCCCGCTACGGCAACCGGCGCTGTGACCGGCCCGAAATCGAGCGCCCGCAGCAACAGGTCGTGCACCCCGACCACCTCGACCCCTTCCAGTCCGTTGTCCTCGCACACCTCCCGGAGCTGCTTCTTGCAGTTGGCGCAGGGCGCGACCACGATCGAGGCGCCGGTCTCCCGGATCTGTTCGGCCTTCATCCGGCCCATCTGAGTGGTCCGGAACGATCGGATCTCGTCGATCGAGACCGTGCCCCCTCCCCCACCGCAGCAGAAGTTCTCGGTGCGGTTCGGGGACATCTCGATGTAGTCGCGGCAGATGGCCTTCAGGATCTCCCGCGGCTCCTCGGTGATCTTCCCCTGCCGGGAGATGTTGCACGGATCGTGGTAGGTCACGCGTTCCTCGACAACCTTACCCCGCAGAGACAGTCGTCCCTCCTCCAGGAGATGGAAAGTGTGCTGGAGACAGCTCACCACCTCGGGCGCCTCGGGTCCGCAGATAGCCGGCACATACCAGGCGCTGCGGGTGGCGTGTCCGCACTCCCCGATCAGGATCCGGCGGCCGCGCAGGCGCCGGGTCTCCTCGACCAGCCGGTGGACGATCCGCTCCAGCATCCGGTCGCTGTAGAAGATGCCATAGTTGATGGCATCGAAGTTGCCGCTGCCGATGCTCCAGGAGGTGCCGGAGAGATGGAGGACGGCCGCGTTCCCCATCAGGGTGTCGGCCTCGATCAGGAAGTCGGAGACGGCGGGGAAGAAGACGTACTCGGCGTCCTCGGCATCGAAGGGGAATCGGATGCCGTCCACACCGTACAGGTCGTGGAGTTCCTCTTCCAGGAACTCGCAGCTGTCCTTCAGGGCCGGGACCGGGATACCCGAGGTATTGCCGATCCCCTCCAGCTGCTGGCGCACCGATACCCGCAGGGCTTTGGGGATGACGTCGACCTCGGCCAGCAGCCAGCGGGCCAGGTGGGTGATCTGCCCGTGGTCGATGCCGACCGGACAGGCCGCCAGACAGCGCCGACAGGCGGTGCAGCGGTAGTATTCCTCGGCCATCCGGTCGATATGGTTGTCATCGAGTTCGAAGGCGCCGGGGAACCGGCCGCGGAGCCGTCCGGCCGGGGTGAAATAGCGGCGGTAGACCGCGAGGAGCAGCTCGGATCGTCGGCAGGGCAGGTCCCGGTCCTCACCGGTGGTGAGCCAGAGCGGACAGCGCACCGAACAGCGGCCACAGCGGCTGCCCAGCCGGCTCCAGGCCTCCAGGGCCGGACCGTAGTTGCCGTGCCGGAGCACGGCGGTGAAGGCGTCGAGGAAGCGCCGGGGACGGTCGTCTCCGGCCAGGGCGTCTTCCTCGATGTGATAACTGTACCGGCGTTCGATAGCCATTCGGTGCTTACTTCATCCTCCGTTGTTGTAGAGCAGGCTCACCTCGGTGCAGGCCTCCGAGGCGAGACTGAACTCGGGGGTGCCACCGTGCGGGTCGGGTCGGTGGAGCAGGCGGCCAGCAGAGCCGGCGCGATGAGCGTCAGGATGAAGAAAGACCGATGGTTGCGCGGCATGATATCCTCGCGGTCGGAGCGGCTGGCGCGCCGATGGACCGGATCCAGGATGTGACCGTTCCGGAGCGGCAGAGAGAACACGGCGAGTATATCATCCCCGTACCGGCCCTGCATCCCGGAGAGAGGACGGTGATGCCGACCGATGCCCAATACCGACCGCTTCCTCACCGACCTGCGCCGGCACCCATCGCCAGCCCGGCCACCGCGGCCAGGAGTCCGGCCACCTCCTCCGGGGTGTTGTATAGGTGGAAAGAGACCCGGACCGCGTCCAGCGAGGCCTCCCCTACCCCCCGCACCCGGTAACCCTGCCGTCCCAGGGCCGTGGCGACCTCCCCGTAGGGGACCCCCGGCAACCGGAAGGTGACCATGGCCGAGCGGGCCCCTTCTTCCTCCGGACTCAGCACCTCCACCCCGGGGAGGGCACGCAGACCACTGTAGAAGGACTCGGCCAGCGCCCGGCCACGGCGCCGGAGACGCTCCAGACCGACCGTCTTTAGGAAGTCGACCGCGGTCTCCAGGCCGTAGAAGAGGGCCTCGTTCTGGGTGCCGTACTCGTAACGCTGGGCGCTCGACTGGAGGGCCAGCCGGCCCGCGGCCAGGTCGTAGCCGGCATCGGAATAGGCTCCCACCACGGTCGGCCGGATGGTTTCGCGCATCGCCTCACGTACGTAGAGCAGCCCGGTCCGGCGCGGGCCCAGGGTCCACTTGTGACAGCTCACCGCGTAGGCGTCCACGCCGGCGGCGGCCACATCGACCGGGACCTGGGCCAGGGCCTGAGCCCCGTCCAGGGCGAACCAGACCCCGTGCTCCCGGGCCATCGCTCCGATCCGTTCGATCGGCAGGACCTGCCCCGTGGTGCAGGTCAGGTGGCTGAGGAAGATGAGTCGGGTACGGCGGCCCAGCAGCCGTTCGATCCGCTCCACGTTCCCGGCTGCCCGCTCGAGGTCGGGTTCGAAGGTGCGCACCCGGATGCCGCGGGTGGCCATCAGGTTGAGCAGCGGGATGTTCAGGGCGGGATGTTCGTGGGTGGTGGTGACGACCTCGTCCCCCCGCTCCAGCGGCAGGCCGTTGAGGACGATGTTGATCCCCTCGGTGGCGGTCGAGATGAGAGCCAGGTCGTCCGAGTGGCATCCCGGACCCAGCAGTGGGGCCAGCTTCTCTTTACAGCGCCCCCAGTCGGTCAGGTCGTGACCGGCGGCCGGCCGGGTGTCCTCGGCGTCCATGCGGGCCCGGACGGTCTCGCGCACCGCATGGGGACAGGCCCCCAGCCCGCCGGTGTTGAGATAGGCATACCCCTCGGGGAAGAGGAACTGGGCCCGGACCAGGCGCCAGAAGGCCTCCTCGTCCGGCTGTTGCGGCAGCAACCTGCCTAGTTCGGCGGTCGTGGTCGTCAGACCGGGGATCCCGGCCGACGCTCGACGCGGGATGGGAGCAGCGTCGGCCGCAACCCCGACCAGACCCACTCCGCCCAGGGAGGTGCCCAGTGTGCCCAGGAAGCGGCGACGGCGCACGTTACCCCTTCTCTCCTACTGCCCGGCGGTGTTCGTCGCCCCGGCCGCCCGGACCATCCCGCGGCGGTTGACCCCCATCCCCCCGATCCCCAGGGCCAGGAAGATGACCGCCTGCACGATGGTCCGGTACTGCACCGGCTGGGCGCTCACCCCGTAGACCAGGAAGGCCAGCCCCAGCAGGCCGATCAGGGCGTAGACGAGTCCCATGGCCCGTCCGGCCCGGCGGCGGGTGTCGGGGGTGTCCTCCCCGAACTTGCGGAAGAAGAGGACCAGCCCCAGGGCGGCGAAGATGTCCAGCACCGCGAAGAGCAGCCAGAAGAGCGTGGAACGCGCGTTCACCGCCGGGGTGTTGAGGACCGGCTCGATGACCCGGGCGTAGAGGAAGGCCCCGATGTTGGAACCCAGCAGCGAGCCGAACACCCCGTAGAGGAAACCGTACCCCATGTAGACCGCCTTGCGGTCCTGGGGTGCGACCAGCCCGATGAAGGAGTAGTACTTCGGATGGGCGGTCATCTCCCCGATGGAGAAGACCGCGATCCCGAGCACGAAGACCCAGGGGTTGCGCGAAACGGCCAGCAGCAGGAACCCGACCGCCCCCAGGGCCATACCGGTCACCATGGTGGGCAGGGCGCTGCGGTTGGCCACCAGCCGGCTCACCAGCACCTGGAGCAGGATGATGGTGCCGGCGTTGATGACCGTGACGTGCTCGATGTCGAAGGTGAAGGTCCAGTCCAGGCCGATCCCGTGCAGCAGTCCGGTGATGGCCTCACTCACAGGCGCCTTGTCGATCACGTCCCGCAGGTACCAGAGCACCGAGCCGAAGTTCTGGAAGTAGAGGATCCAGAAGCCGGAGTAGACCACGATCATCAGCATGAAGCGGGCGTCCCCGAGCACTTCGGCCGCTCCGGCCAGGACCACCTTGAGCTTCTTGGTGCTCTCCGGGCGCGGCGGCTCGCGGTAGACGAACAGGGTCGGCAGGATCATCAGGGCACAGTAGAAGGCCGAGGCGGTGAAGACGTGCTGCCACGAGAAGCCCTTCAGAACGCTCACCACCAGGGGAGCCAGGAAGGCGCCCAGGTTGATCATCCAGTAGTAGATCCCGAACCCGAAGCCCGAGGTGCGCTCATCGGTGGTGCGGGCGATGGTTCCCGAGATGATCGGCTTGAAGAGCCCCGAGCCGGTGGCCATGACCATCAGCGCCAGGAAGACCAGCGCGTAGCTCGACATGTAGCCGGCCGCGAAGTAACCGGCGGTGAGCATGGAGAAGGCGAAGAGCAGCATCCGCCGATAGCCGTAGCGGTCGGCCAGCGCTCCGCCCAGGATGGGGAGCACGTAGGTGACGGCGTAGACGATCCCCTGCAGGAACCCGACCGCCTGGACATCGAAACCCAGTCCCCCCTCGGCCACCGAGATGGTCAGGTAGCCGGCCAGCACCGAGTTCATGCCGTAGTAGGCGGCCCGTTCGAACAGCTCCATGACGTTGGACGTCCAGAAGGTCCGGGGATAGTCGCGAAAGATGTTGATCTTGGCCATCCGGCGTGCTCCGTTCCGAGGGTCCGTGCTCCGATCAGCGGATCCCGGGGGGGAATGGTCCCCCGGAAGAAGAAGAGCCTGTCGAAGTAGCAGGCTGCTGACTCCGACAGGCTCCTATTCGATAGCAGACGCCGGGCTTCGAGACAAGCAGGCTCGTCACCCCGGCCGGTCTCCCGGCCGCCCTCCGATCAGCGGACGGTCACACTCCCCGAGGCCGACTTGACCAGGATCTCGGGACCGCCGCTGCCGCGTACCACCGTCACCCGGATGTAGGTCCGGTCGTTCTCCTCGAATTCCTCCTCAGTGGTGGAGGGGAAGGGGCAGCGCAGGGCGCCCCGGTCCTTGCGCTTCTCCAGGACCAGCCGGAAGGACTCCCCCCAGTCGGCGACCCGCAGGGCGGCGTCCCCGGAGGCGGAGGAGACCCGCAGTTCGTACCCCGGCTGACGAGCCAGCGTGACCTCCACATCACCGGAGGCACTGGAGAAGCGACCCTCCCCTTCCAGGTCACAATCGCGCACATCCACGTCGCCGCTGGCCGAACTCAACCGGAGAACACCCCGGCAACCGCGGGCCTCGACATCGCCCGAGGTGCCGTCGAACTCGATGCGGGTCACCCCGGAGAAGTCCCAGCTCTCGGTCTGCTGGGCTCCAGCCGGCTGGGCCAGCAGCGCAGCGGTACAAACCGCGGTCAGACAGAGGACGATTCGTCTCATCCGATCCCTCCGAACAGGTTCAGGTACGTTCAGGGTCATCGGTTGATACGGCCGGCGAGAGAGAGAGGTTGCCCCAACCGCTGGATGTCTGGGGTGAGGTCATGCCCAGCAGTTTCAAGCGTCGGCCGGTGGCGGGGCCGCTACGACTGGGTCCCAAAGGTCTGGAGGGAGACGCAGTCGGAGACACCAGCCAGCACGGTGGTCCCGACAAGGCGATCTCGGTCTATGCTTTCGAGCACTATGCCTACTGGAAGCGCAAGCTGAAGACCTTCCTGCAGGCTCCGGCCTTCGGTGAGAACTTCACGACCCGCGGCCTGAAGGAAGCGAAGGTCTGCGTCGGGGACGTCTTTCAGGTGGGGAGTGCCCGTATCCAGGTCTCCCAGCCCCGGGCCATCTGCAAGAAGCCCGGCACGGTCTACGGTGAGCCGAAGCTGGCCCGAATGCTGCTGCTCTCGAACAGGACCGGTTTCTACTGCCGTTGTCTGGAGCCCGGTGAGGTGAAAGCCGGTGACCGGATCGTACTGGAGGAACCGGGGATGATGGGCATCACCATCGACGAGGCCAACCGCCTCATGTATCGCGATCGGGAGGACCTGGTGAACATCCGTCGCCTGCTCGAGGAGCCGGGGCTCTCCACCGAGTGGCGTCACTCGTTCGAGCGTCGCCTCTGATCATCCAGCGATACCCGCCACCCCTCATCGGTCCGCTCCCCGTCCTTCCGTCAATGTCCTCCGGCCGTGGTTGATGCTCTCACTGGCTGTCTACTCCGGTTTGAGTGCGCTGGACAAGGTCCGTATGCTGGAGGGCCTGCTCCCCATCTGCAGCCGCTGTCACCGCATCCGGGACGAGTCAGGGGGCTGGGAACGGATGGAGAGCTATCTGCAGAGCCACACCCCGGTGGAGTTCAGCCACGGGATCTGCCCCGACTGTGCCCGTGAAATCTATCCCGACTACCGGGTCGGACAACGGGACGAGGGAGAGAACGGCTGACCGTTCGTCCTCTCGACCTCCGGCACCGGAAAGAGAAAGCCCCGGAGGAACCGGGGCTTCCCTTTCGAGCGTCTGCCTCCGGACCATCCGCAGAGAGGAACCCGGTCCGGCCAGGCCTGTCCCGTCCCGTCAGTTCGGGTAGGACCCGCTCAGGTTCACCTTCACCGTCGGCAGTCCCGTGAAGGTCGAGGCCACGTTCACGCCCGACTTGGAGACCTTGTTCGTCTCCGTGCAGCATCCGGGCGACGACGGTCCGAAGTGGAAAGCGTTCGGCCGCGCCTCGACGTTCGAGGATCCCGCGACGCGCTGGCCGGACTTCAAGCCGGACATGCCGCCGCGGCCTTCCGTGCTCGCGATCACGCGCAAGGGCGGCGGCAAGATCGCAAGTTAGACGCAAACGCTCTATTTCTTCGGCCGAGACAAGAAACGAGACCAAACCCTAGGACAGCAGGTCCGAC
>CAYUVJ010000102.1:0-7626 GCA_964447955.1 uncultured Gemmatimonadota bacterium | reverse complement strand
TCACCGGCGCCGCCCAGATGGACGGCGCGATCCTGGTGGTTTCGGCGGCGGACGGGCCCATGCCGCAGACCCGCGAGCACGTGCTGCTGGCCCGACAGGTCAACGTCCCGGCGCTGGTCGTCTTCCTGAACAAGGTGGACATGGTGGACGACGAGGAGCTGCTGGAGCTGGTGGAGCTGGAGGTACGTGAACTGCTGAGCGAGTACGAGTTCCCGGGCGACGAGATCCCGGTGATCCGGGGGAGTGCGCTGAAGGCCCTGGAGTCGGGGGATCCGGCGGCGCCGGAGACCAAGTGCATCGCGGAGCTGATGGAAGCGCTGGACAACTACATCCCGGAGCCGCTGCGCGAGGTGGACAAGCCGTTCATGATGGCGATCGAGGACGTGTTCTCGATCACGGGACGGGGGACGGTGGGCACCGGCCGGATCGACCGCGGGATCGTGAAGGTGCAGGACGATGTGGAGATCGTGGGGATCCGGGACACGCGCAAGACGGTGGTGACGGGGGTGGAGATGTTCCGGAAGATCCTGGACGAGGGTCAGGCCGGGGACAACGTGGGGGTGCTGCTGCGCGGGATCGACAAGGATGAGCTGGAGCGGGGGATGGTGCTGGCCAAGCCGGGGAGCATCAAGCCGCACCGGAAGTTCAAGGGGAAGGTGTACGTGCTGACGCGCGAGGAGGGTGGGCGTCACACGCCGTTCTTCAACGGGTACCGGCCGCAGTTCTACTTCCGCACGACGGACGTGACCGGCGCGGTGACGCTGCCGGTGGGGGTGGAGATGGTGATGCCGGGCGACAACGTCACGATGGATGTGGAGCTGCTGACGCCGATCGCGATGGAGAAGGAACTCCGCTTCGCGATCCGCGAGGGCGGCCGCACCGTGGCGTCCGGCGTGGTCACCGAGATCACCGAGTAAGAAGGGACGGCACGAAGTGGCTGGTCAGAAGATCCGCATCCGCCTGAAGGCGTACGAGCATGCCACCCTGGACCGCTCCGCGGAGGAGATCGTCCGTACGGCGAAACGGACCGGGGCCCGGATCTCGGGCCCGGTACCGCTGCCGATCAAACGGTCGGTCTACACGGTCCTGAGGGGACCGCACGTTGACAAGAAGTCCCGGGAACAATTTGAGACCCGGGTCCACAAGCGTCTTATCGACATCTACGATTCCACGCCCCAGACCGTGGACGCGCTCATGAAGCTCGAGCTGCCGGCCGGTGTGGACGTGGAGATCAAGGTCTGAGGATGCCGGACCGGGCGGACCGGTACGGAGCCTAGCGGGGAAGGCAAGGAACGGTATGAAAGGGCTGATCGGCAGAAAGCTGGGCATGGCCCAGATCTTCACCGGGGACGGGCAGGCAGTGCCCGTGACCGTGCTGGACATGACGGCCAGTACGGTACTGCAAGTGAAGACGATCGAGCGGGACGGCTACGAGGCCATCCAGGTCGGCTACGGCCGGAAGAAGATCCATCGGGCCAGCCGGCCCAACCGGGTCCGGGCCGAGATGGCGGGACTCGATTCCGCCCCTTCGCGGGTACAGGAGTTCCGTACCCCCGATGCCTCCCGCTTCCAGGTCGGTGACAAGGTTGCAGTCGATTTCTTCCAGGTCGGTGACCGGGTCAAGGTCTCGGGCCGGACCAAGGGTCGCGGATTCACCGGGGGCATGAAGCGTCACGGGTTCGGCGGTGGTACCCGTAAGACCCACGGTGGGGGACCTAGCCACCGCGGGGTGGGTTCGGCCGGCTCCAGCGCCGACCCGAGTCGGACGATGAAGGGGCGAGAGTTGCCCGGACAGTACGGCAACCAGCGGCGGACCGTGCTGAACCTGACCGTGGTGGTCGTGGATGCCGACCAGGGACTGCTCTTCCTCAAGGGAGCGGTTCCCGGGGCCGTGAACGGGCTGGTGACGGTGGAACTGCTCGCTACCGAGACCCGCGACTACGAGCCGGCCCGGGCGCAGGAGAGTCCGCCCCCGGCCGAGGAGGCCGCCGCGACAGGGGTGGTCGAGACCGAAGAGGAGTCCCCGGAGGTGAGCGCGGAGACATCCGCCGAGGTGTCGGTAGAGGATCCCGGAACGGTTCCGGCGGCGATGGACGATGAAGCCCAGGAAGCCGGCTCCGAGCCGACGGCCGACGAGGAGAAGGAAGCGTAGGCATGGCGACCCTGAAAGTCTTCGACAGCGACGGCAAGCTCACCCCAGTCACGGTCGAGGTGGACGATAGTGTCTTCCAGGCCGAGGGGGGCGAGCACCTGGTCTATGAGGCGGTAACCATCCACCTGGGGAACCGCCGCCAGGGCACCCACAAGACCAAGGAGCGCGCCGAGGTCGCGGGGGGCGGCAAGAAGCCCTGGCGCCAGAAGGGGAGTGGCCGGGCCCGAGCAGGTACGAACCGCTCGCCGATCTGGCGGGGTGGGGGTACCACCTTTGGTCCGCGGCCGCGCAGTTATCGCAGACGCATGCCGGACAAAGCCGCCCGGCGGGCCCGGATCGCCGCACTCTCGGGCAAGTACCGGGACGAGTCGATCTTCGCCACCGAAGCGCTGCGCCCCTCCGAACCGAAGACCCGGATGGTCGCTCAGATGCTGGAGAACATGGAGATGGCCGACCGCAAGGTGCTCTGGCTGGTGGCCGAGGGTGACCGGAACCTGGTTCTGGCGACCCGGAACCTGGCCAAATGCCGCACCCTGCTCGCGACCAACGTGAGCGTCTACGACATCGTCAACAGCGACGTGGTGCTGATCGAGAAGGATGCGATCGCACCCCTGCAGGAGATGCTGACCCGATGAAGCGGCCTCAGGAGATCATCATCCGGCCCCTGATCACCGAGCGGGCGGCGCGGATGACCGAGAACCAGAACAAGATCGTCTTCCAGGTGGCGACCGATGCCAACAAGCTCGAGATCAAGCGGGCGGTGGAAGCGCTCTTCGAGGTGAAGGTGACCGGGGTCCGGACCCTGAACGTGAAGGGCAAGTTGAAGAGGATGGGTAGGTTCGAAGGCCGCCGACCCTCCTGGAAGAAGGCCATCGTGACGCTGGCCGAAGGACAGAGCCTCGACTTCTTCGAGGGAGCGTAGGAGATGGGTCTCAAGAAATACAAGCCGGTCACAGCGGGCACACGGTTCATGACCGTGAACGCGTTCGATGAGATCACCACGGACACGCCCTACAAGCCGCTGACCGAAGAATTGCGCAAGAGCGGGGGACGCAACAACCGCGGCCGGATGACCGCCCGCCATCGCGGGGGGGGACACAAGCGCCGCTATCGGGTCATCGACTTCCGTCGGGACAAGCGGGACATCCCGGCCGTGGTCGAGACCATAGAGTATGACCCGAACCGCTCGGCCAACATCGCCCTGGTCAAGTACGCCGACGGCGAGCGCCGCTACATCCTGGCCCCGCTGGGGCTGCAGGTCGGCGACCGCTTGATGGCGGGGGCCGAGGCCGACGTGCGGCCCGGCAACGCCCTGCCGCTCAACCGCATCCCCATGGGCACATTCGTGCACAACGTCGAGATGAAGCCCGGCAAGGGGGGGCAGTTGGCCCGGGGGGCCGGGACCGCGGCCCAGCTCATGGCTCGTGAGCGCGGTTACGCCATCCTGCGTCTGCCCAGCAAGGAGATGCGGATGGTGCCCCAGGAGTGTTTCGCTACCATCGGTCAGGTCGGTAACACCGACCATGAGAACGTCACCATCGGGAAGGCCGGCAAGAACCGGCACCGGGGATGGCGGCCCCACACCCGCGGTGTGGTCATGAACCCGGTAGACCACCCCATGGGGGGTGGCGAGGGCAAGTCGAGCGGCGGACGTCATCCCTGTACGCCCTGGGGGAAACCGACCAAGGGGTACAAGACCCGGCGCAAGCGCAACCCGTCCGACCGGCTGATCTTGCGTCGCCGGAACGTGAAGAAGTAAGGAGGATCAGGGGATGGCACGTTCGTTGAGGAAGGGCCCCTGGGTGGAGTCCTATCTGATGAAGAAGGTGCAGGAGATGGAGCGGTCCGGGGACAAGAAGGTCATCAAGACCTGGGCCCGGCGCTCCGCCGTCCCGCCGGAGTTCGTGGGGCACACCTTCGCGGTGCACAACGGCAACAAGTTCGTGCCCGTCTACATCACCGAGAACATGGTCGGCCACCGTCTGGGTGAGTTCGCTCCGACCCGCACTTTCCGTGACCACGGCGGCAAGAAGTCCGAGCGGGTCGCGAAGGTGAAGTGAGGAAAGGGCCGGTAGACGTCATGGAGGCCAGAGCAACTGCCAAACACATCCGGGTCAGCCCGCGCAAGGCGCGCCCGATCATGGATGGGATCCGGGGTCTGCAGGCGGAGGAGGCGCTGAACTTCCTCCACTTCAACAAGAAGGCCGCCGCCCATTCCATCGAGAAGACGTTGCGCAGTGCGATCGCTAACCTCATGGACAAGCACGACGGCGATTCGCCGGTGCCCCCGGAGGAATACCTGGTCATCCGCGCCTTCGTGGACGACGGGGCCACCATGAAGCGCTGGCGTCCGAAGTCCATGGGACGCGCCGGGATGATCCTGAAGCGCAGCAGCCACATCACTATCGAGGTCTCGGACGGCCAGACGGCCGAAGAGGCCCAGGCCGACTGAACTGAAGGTCCGGGTCAGGGTCCGGACCCCGGGAGGAGAAGCAGACTTTGGGTCAGAAGACGAATCCGATCGGGCTGCGGCTCGGCATCATCAAGGACTGGGATTCCAAGTGGTATGCCGAACGCGGCAATTTCGCCGACCTCCTGGAGGAGGATCTGACGGTACGCCGCTACCTCTGGCAGCGGCTCTCCCGTGCCGCCGTGTCGCGGATCGTGATCGAACGGGCCCCCAAGAGGGTCACGGTCACCATCCATTCGGCCCGACCGGGAGTCGTCATCGGCCGCAAGGGTACCGAGGTGGACAAGCTCAAAGAAGAGCTGCAGCAGCTCACGGGTAAGGACATCTACATCAACATCCAGGAAGTGAAGCGTCCAGAGATCGACGCCCAGCTGGTGGCGGAGAGCATCGCCCGCCAGCTCGAGAACCGGGTCTCCTTCCGGCGGGCGATGAAGAAGTCGATCGCCAGCGCCATGCGGATGGGAGCCGAGGGCATCAAGATCACCTGCTCCGGCCGTCTGGGTGGGGCTGAGATGAGCCGGTCGGAGACCTACAGCGAGGGTCGGGTGCCCCTGCATACGCTGCGGGCTGACATCCAGTTCGCGCGCGAGACGGCGTTCACGACCTACGGGACCAACGGTGTGAAGGTCTGGATCTTCCACGGTGAGGTGCTGGGCAAGGAAGCCCTGGCCGAGGAGACGAACGAACCGACCCCCAAGCGCGGCGGCGGCCGCCGCGGCGGCGGACGGAAGAAGTCGGGATGAGCCGCCCGGCCGGACAGAAACTGACGGAGAAGGAGTGGCACTGAGATGCTGATGCCCAAGCGGGTCAAGTACCGCAAGCAGCAGCGCGGCCGACGCGCCGGGAAGGCCAAGGGCGGTTCATCGGTCGACTTCGGGACCTACGGACTGCGGGCCCTCGAGGCCGGCTGGATCACCAACCGGCAGATCGAAGCCGCGCGGGTCGCGATGACACGCTATGTGCGTCGAGGCGGGAAGATCTGGATCCGCATCTTCCCTGACAAACCGCTGACCGTGAAGCCGGCTGAGACGCGGATGGGTAAGGGAAAGGGTTCCCCGGAGCACTGGGTGGCCGTGGTCAAGCCCGGGCGGGTGATGTTCGAGATCGAGGGGGTACCGGAGAGCGCTGCCCGTGAGGCCTTCCGCCTGGCTTCTCACAAACTGCCGCTCAAGACGGCCTTCATCGCGAGGGAGGCGCTCTGATGCGGGCCAACGAGTTGCGGGAGATGAATCCCCAGGAGCGGGCGGAGAAGCTCGAAGACCTGGTCGAGGAATACCGGGGACTGCGCTTCGGTCACGTCATGCAGCAGGTGTCCAACCCGATGCGTCTGCGTGATGTGCGCAGGGACATCGCCCGGTTGCAGACCATCATCGCCGAAGAGGCCCGGAAGACGCAGGAGACCGGGGCCGTGGCGACCGGAGGAGAAGAGGTATGAGCGAGCGTGGATTGCGCAAGGTGCGTACCGGTCGGGTCACCAGCGCCAAGATGGATAAGACCGTGGTGGTGACCGTGGATCGACTGGTCCGTCACCCGCTCTACGGGAAGACCATCAAGCGGCGGACCAAGCTCTACGCACATGACGCCGAGAGCGTCTGTCGCGAAGGAGATATTGTCCGGGTCATGGAAACGCGCCCCCTGAGCCGCATGAAGCGGTGGCGGGTCATCGAAGTCGTGCAGAAGGCCGGCGTCTGACCGCCGGGGCCATGGAGAGACGGTCATGATCCAGGTAGAGAGCAAACTGAAGGTCGCCGACAACACCGGGGCCAAGGTCATCCAGTGCATCAAAGTCCTGGGTGGCACCAAACGGCGTTACGCCGGGGTCGGTGACGTCATCGTCATCAGCGTCAAGGACGCCATCCCGGGCGGCACGGTGAAGAAGGGTGAGGTCAAGAGAGCCGTCATCGTCCGGACCAAGAAAGAGACCCGGCGCAAGGACGGAACCTACATCCGTTTCGACGAGAACGCCGGAGTCCTGATCAACGAGACCGGCGAGCCGATCGGCACGCGCATCTTCGGGCCGGTGGCCCGTGAACTGCGCGACAAGCGGTTCATGCGGATCGTATCACTGGCTCCCGAGGTGCTTTGAACATGCATATCCGTAAAAACGACCAGGTGCTCGTGATCGCCGGCAACGAGAAGGGCAAAACCGGCAAGGTGCTGAAGGTGTTCCCCGACACCCAGCGGGTGATCGTCGAGGGGGTCAATTTCCGCAAGCGCCACACCAAGCCGACCCAGAACAATCCCCAGGGGGGGATCGTCGAGCGGGAGATGGCCATCCATGTGTCGAACGTGATGGTCGTCGATCCCCGAACAGGAGAGGCCTCCCGGACCCGTAAGACCGAGGTTACCGGGACCGACGGCCGCCGGCAGCGTGTCCGGGTCAGCACCAAGAGTGGTGAGATGGTGGGGGGTGAGGCGTGATGGCCGCTGCGAAACCGCGTATCCAGGACAAGTACGAGCGTGAGGTCAAGGCCACGCTCAATGAGCGGTTCGGGTACCTTAACGACCACCAGGTCCCCCGACTGGCGAAGATCGTCATCAACCGGGGGGTGGGTGACGCCATCGGCGACCCCAAGATGCTCGAGCATGCGGTCGCCGAGCTGGGCACGATCACCGGCCAGAAACCGTCCGTCAGACGGGCCCGCCGCTCGGTCAGCAACTTCAAGCTGCGCGAGGGGATGGCCATCGGCGCGAAGGTGACGTTGCGCCGCCAGCACATGTACGAGTTCCTGGACCGGCTCATCGCCGTCGCCCTGCCGCGGGTCCGCGACTTCCGCGGGGTGGATCCGGACTCGTTCGACGGGCGGGGCAACTACAACCTCGGGTTGAAGGAACAGATCATCTTCCCCGAGATCGACTACGACAAGGTGCCGCGTATCGACGGCATGGACATCGCCATCGTGACGACCGCGAACACCGACGAAGAGGCCTTCGAACTGCTCAAAGGTCTCGGCATGCCGTTCCGCAAGTAGGAGGGTAGGAGTCCAGTGGCACGCAAAGCGAT
>CAYUVJ010000101.1:4075-7637 GCA_964447955.1 uncultured Gemmatimonadota bacterium | reverse complement strand
CGGGGGTTCGATGGCCTGGACGGTCCCGGGGAGGGGCCAGATGAAATGGGTCGGTGGGGTGCGCTCCAGAGCGCCCCACCACAGCTCGAGTTGGTCGGAGTGACTCCGGAGCCGGTAGGAGAGCCGGCCGAAGCGGGTGGGGGCATGCTCCACGACCGTCTCGGTGCCGGCCGGGGGACGTCGCAGACCGGTGCCGGGCGCGATCAGCAGCAGGTCGTGGCTATCGCTCACCAGCAGGTTGCGGGTCAGCCAGAGCCGCAGGGCGTCCACGAGCGGTCCGGCGGACGAGGCCATGGTCTCCTCCGACCCGACCTGCTCCCATACTCGGCCGTCGCCCCGCCGCAGCAGGTGGTGGGCGAGGATCAGATCGCGACGTGCCGGGTCCACAGCTCGACCGTCTGGGATCGGCCCCAGATTGCCCTGGAGGGCGAGGTCGAGGGTCCCGGTCAGCGGCGGCCAATCGGGAGCGAAGACATCGCCCGGCACCAGCGCCAGCAGGGCATCGGCTGCGGCTGCATCCACCGGCCGGCCGGGATCGCTGCTCAGGGGTCCGTCTCCATCCTCGGCCAGGGAGCGTGCCAGCGCGCGGCGCAGCTCGTGGTGCAGCGATTCGGCATCGTGCACATCGGTGGACCGGCCCAGGGCGGCTGCCGCCCGGGCCGCCTCCTGGACTCCGGCCAGACACCAGAGGGTGTGGGCATAGCGTCCGGCCGCCTCCGGTTCGTCGGTCGGGACGACCGCCGGGGGCATCAGTCCGCTGTGAGGCCGGCGGCTGTCGGGCAGGCGCCGCCGGGTGAGATGGCGGACGCCCCGTCGGACGGTCCCATAGACGGCCTTGAGGTAGGACAGGTCGTTGGTCAGTCGGGCATGGTCCACCAGCATCCAGAGGGCACAGGCGGTGTCCTCCGGGGCGGGTTCGGGGGCACGGAAGGCTCCGTTGAGTCGCTGACGACGGCGCAGGGGGTAGAGTCCCTCCCGGACCATGGCATGGAACCCGGTCCGGTCGAGGGCGGCCGAGACGAAGAGCCGGTCGCGGAACCCGGCCGGTGCCTCGGACGCCAGCAGCCGTTCCGCACAGATATGCGACAGTCGGTCAAGACGTTCGTCGCCCGAGATCAGGCGGGCGGTGCTCTCACGGGGTCGGGTCATGGCCTTCCTGAGGACGGACTCGGGTATGTCTCTGTGACCCCGCCGGGACCACCACCGGTCGGCCAGCAGCATCATCACCAGACCCACTCCAGCCCCGGCCCAGAAGGGGAAACGGAAGGATCCCGAGGCGGTGCCGCCCATCCCGGTGAAGACCAGCATCCAGGGGAGCGAACCGGCGAAGGAGCCGAGCAGATAGGGGAGGAGCGGCAGCCGGGCCAGGCCGAGCAGCAGATTCTGAGCCCCGACCGGGATCGGGATGAAGCGGGACGCGAAGGAGAGCCGGGTCGGGGGGAGACGTTCCAATCGTTCCAGCGTCCCAAGCCAGCCCAGGCGGTCGAGCAGGGTGCGCACCGGGCGGCGCAGGACCGCGGCGCTCACCGCGTACCCGATCACGAACCCGCCCAGCGACCCGACCAGGGTGAGCCCGAGGGCGCGTCCCCAGCCGAAAGCCAGTCCGCCACCGATCGCGAGCAGGCTGGCCGGCAGCATCAGGTTGGTTCCGAAGGCGAAGAGCAGCAGATAGAGCACCGGAGCAAACGCCCCGGTACGATCGATGGTCCTGCGGATGGCGGAAGGTGCGAGCGCCGATCCAAGCAGACCGGCATTCATCGCGGCCAGCAGGGCGATCAGCACCACCAGCAGAAGGACCGCTCCCAGGGCCCTGGGCCCGCCGGTCCGTCCACCCCCGGACGCCGGCGCGTTCACGCGTGCTCCAGCAGCCAGTCCCGGGCGTTGCGGAAGACGACCAGTCCCGGGCCCTCGACCGGGAGGCTGCCTGCGCGCTGCTGCTGGGGCCAGTGGGGGTGAAGGAAGGGGGAGTGGTAGGCCTCGGGGTGAGGCATGAGCCCGAAGATACGGCCGGTCTCGTCGCACAGGCCGGCGATCCCGCCCGGAGAGCCGTTGGGATTGAAGGGGAAGGTCTCGGTCGCCCGACCCTCAGCATCCACGTAGCGCACCGGGACCATCCCGCGTTCGGCCAGGCGGTCGAGCAGGGCGTGGTCCCGGGCGACGACCTTCCCCTCGCCGTGCCGCACCGGGGCTTCCAGAAAGTCGACGCCGCGGGTGAAGATACAGGCGGAAGCGGGATCGCCCTTCAGACGGACCCAGCCGTCGTGGAACCGGCCCCGCTCGTTGGTGGTCACGGTCACCGTCTGGGTGACCTCGCCGTCCAGTCGGGGGAGCAGTCCCATCTTGGTGAGGGTCTGGAAGCCGTTACAGATCCCCAGCAGGAGCCCGCCCTGGTCCACGAACGCGGCCAGTGATTCGGGCAGGCGGTGGCTCAGCCGGGTGGCCAGCACCTTGCCTGCTCCCAGGTGGTCTCCGAAGGTGAAACCGCCGATGATGACGACCATCCCGAAATCGTCCAGCCTAGCGGTTCCCGCGAGCAGGTCGGTGATATGCACTTGGTGGGGTTCCAGACCGGCCAGGCGGCAAGCCAGGTCGGTCTCCCGTTCGCAGTTGAGACCGAAGCCGGTAGGAATGAGGACCCGGGGTGGGGTCGGGGAGGTCCGGGAGCGGAGCTGCTGGCGCTGGGCGACCATGCCTACAGCCCCGCCATCGGCGTCTGCCACGCCGTCTTCAGATCCGCGACCTTCTCATCCAGCACGGGCGTCCCCGCCCGGGACAGGCGCATCCGGTCGTCCCCGGTGACCGTGCCGATGAGTGCGAAAGGCTCAGCGGCCAGGTGTTCCTCAAGCTCCGGTGCCCGCTCGGGCCGCACGGTCAGCAGGAACCGGCCCACGCTCTCGCTGAAGAGCCGGCCCCACAGGTCCACTTCGCCCTCGATCGGCAGGAGGTCCAGGTCGATCTCCAGGCCCATTCCCGACCCGAAGGCCATCCAGGCCAGGGCCACCCCGAGGCCGCCCAGGGCGGGGGTCTTGACGCTCTCGGGCAGCCCGGCCGCGATAGCCCCGTGCAGGGCCTCGTAGCGCCGGGCCAGACGGGCGGGGTCCACGGCGGGGGGGAGACCCCCGGTGGCCCCGTCCCGGGCCCGGTCGGGGGCGGTGCGGGCCTCCGCCCAGCGGGCGAATTCCGAGGCTCCCAGCTCCTGGCGGGTCTCACCAAGCAGGTAGACCAGGTCGCCGGCTGCCTTCGGTTCGGGAGTGCGGGCCGTGCGGATATCGTCGATCCTTCCCAGCGCGCTCACCAGCAGGGTGGGAGGGATGGATATCTTCACCCCGCCGCGCGTGGAATCGTTCTTCATCGAGTCCTTGCCGCTGATGAGCGGTACCCCGTAAGCGACACAGGAGTCGTAGAGCCCCTCACAGGTGCGGACCAGCTGGGCCAGTTTGTAGGGGCCGTCGGGGGTAACCGGGCTCAGGACCGGGTCGGGCCAGCAGAAGTTGTCCAGGGCCGAGATGGTGCCGGGACGCGCACCGACCGCCACCAGTCGCCGCACCGCCTCGTCGGCGAG
>CAYUVJ010000101.1:0-4065 GCA_964447955.1 uncultured Gemmatimonadota bacterium | reverse complement strand
CACCGGTGAAGGGCTTGACCACCGTGCGGGCCTGGACTTCGTGGTCGTACTGGCGGGCCTTCATCTCCTTGCTGCAGAGGTTGTCGGTCCCCAGCAGGGCGCGGAGCACCGTGCCGGGGGCCTCTTCGACCGCGGCCAGGGGGCGCACCACCGGAGGGCTCCAGCAGGCGGGCAGGTGGTAGCGCGGCCAGCCCTCGTGCAGGAACTCCATATCCAGCAGGGCGACGGTCCGTTCCCCGTAGCGGACGTGGAAGTAGCCGGAATCGGTGAAACGCCCCAGCGGGGTGACCTCCACCTCGCGGCGGCGGGCCAGGTCGAGGAAGGCTTCGAGCCGCTCGGGGAGCACGGCCAGGGTCATCCGCTCCTGGGCCTCGCTCAGCAGGATCTCCCAGGGCTGCAGCCCGGGGTACTTGGTCGGAGCCAGGGCCAGGTCGAGTTCGGCCCCGCCGGTGGCGGTGGCCATCTCCCCCACGCTCGAGGAGAGTCCCCCCGCCCCGTTGTCGGTGATGCTGGTGTACAGACCCAGGTCGCGGGCTTCCAGCAGGAAGTCGGTCATCATTTTCTGGGTGATCGGGTCGCCGATCTGGACCGCCTGGCTGGGGGACTCGGCGGTCAGTTCCTGGCTGGAGAAGGTGGCGCCATGGATGCCGTCGGCTCCGATCCGGCCTCCGGCCATCACGATGATGTGGCCGGGGGCGGCCACCTTGACGTGCGAGGGCTCTCCGTCGACCACGGTGGCCGGCATCCGCCCCACCGTACCGCAGTAGACGAGCGGCTTGCCCAGATAGCGCTCGTCGAAGAGCTCCCAGCCGCGACCGTAGGGGATCCCTGACTGGTTGCCTCCGTCGATGACCCCCTGGTGCACCCCGTCCCGGATCCGGCGCGGGTGCATCAGGCCCTCCGGGACCTCCCCCTGGTGGAAGGGGGAGGCGAAGCAGTATCCCCAGACGTTGACGATGAGTTCGGCCCCGCGTCCGGTCCCGAAGGGGTCGCGGTTGACCCCCACGATCCCGGTGATGGCGCCGCCGTAGGGATCGAGGGCGCTGGGGCTGTTGTGGGTCTCCACCTTGTAGACCAGGTTGGTCTCCTCGGTGAAACGGACCACGCCGGCGTTGTCCTTGAAGACCGAGAGCAGCCAGTCGACCCGCTCGGAGACCTCCCGGGTGGCGCCTCTGATGTAGGTGTCGAAGAGGGAGTCCACTTCGCGCCGCTCGCCGGTGGTGGTGTCCTCATAGGCGATGCGGCTGTTGAAGATCTTGTGCTTGCAGTGTTCCGACCAGGTCTGGGCCAGGGTCTCCAGCTCCACGTCGGTGGGCTCGGATCCCAATCCCGCGGCCTGCCGGTCTTCGTCCCGGCCGTGGGCGCGGAAATGGTCGCGGATGGCCCGCATCTCCTGGATGTTCAGCGCCCAGGTGCTGCGCCGACTCAGCTCGACGAGCTCTTCGTCGGTCTGGTCCAGGTCGAAGGTGCGGACCACCGGTTCACCGCTGCCCTGCGCCTTGGGTAGCAGGACCGTCACCGGTTCTCCCGCCCATTCGGCGTGGGAGCGGACCTCGATCCGATGGATCAGCGGGTTGGCCAGCAGGTCGGTGGCCAGCTGCTCGGCCCGGTCGCGGTCCAGGTCCCCCCGCACCAGGTAGAGAGTGGCCGTGAAGACCTTCTCGTCCTCCGTCAGGCTGCGGCCCAGCAGGTCGGAGACGGCCACTTTGGCGCTCCGTCCGACGTTGTCGGTCACCCCCGGTTTGAAGCCGATCTGGAGGGCCCAGTCGAAGGGTCCGGCCGGACCGGCTCCGACCCAGGCCTGCTGGACCACCGGGTCCTCGAAGGCCCGGGCGATGAGCTCCACTTCGGACGGTTCCAGGGCGGCATCCAGGATGTAGACATCCCGGGTCTCGACCGCCTGCAGGTGCAGATCGAGGTCGCGGGCGGCCTTGGTGACCACGGTCTCGCCGCGGGCATCACGGGCACCGGGCAGAAAACTCAGTTCGAGGCGGTAGGGGCGGCCCGGAGGGGGCTGGGGCGGGGTCGTCGCGGCGGCCATGCGGTCAAGATAGTCGGCCCGGGGACAGGTTTCACCCCGATTCGGCCGCCATGTCCGGGGTGCTGGTCCACCCCCTCCCGGACGCTCCACCAGGATTCCGCCGGAGATCGGTGGACCGATCCGGGGGGTGGAGAGGGGGCCGTTCGATGTTACGTTATTGTACTAAATGTACATGTAGAACGATATCGTAACACATTATTGTAACAAATAGCGCCGCCGCGCGCTCGGACCCACCGATCGGAACGACCTGTCCATCTCGCGCATACACGCTATTTCGTTGATATACAATAAGTTACGGGCTCGAACCGGAATTCCATGCCGAGGCCGGGACTATTGGCACGAGGGTTGCGATATGCATGGGACAGGGTGAATACGATGAATGCGACCATTGCCATGGAACGAACGAACGCCATACGGAGAGGCCGCTGGCAGACAGCGGCCGTACTGGGACTCGGGATCGCGATGACCGGCATCCTGCTGGGCGCCTCAGGCTTCGCGACCCGACTGCCGGTACCGACCTGGGGTCTGGCCGCAGCCGCCCTGTCCGGGCTGCTGCTGGCCGCCCTGGCCGGCGGTCGACTGATCAGCCTGCGGACATCGCGATCGACGGCCGAGCGCCGGCGGGAGATCCCGATGGATGACGCCTGGCTGCGATTGAGCGTGGCCTTCCAGGCGGTGCGATCGGGCCGCTACCCGGTCCTGAGCGCGCCCGAGAAGGCGGCCGAGCAGGAACGGGCGGCGTTCGAACAGGCCAACGAGGCCTTCCAGTACCTGGCACGGCGCCAGCGGGTCGTGCGCGCGGCGATCGATGAGCTGCGCGGGGAGTTCAACAACTACTACCGGTATCTGACCAAGAGTCAGGTTGGTCTCATCGGGGCCAACAGCGTCGCTGAGCGGCTCGAAAAATTCGAAGAGCGGCTGGCGAAGATCCGTTCAGTGATGTGAGGCCCCGACCATATCAGGACCCGGGAGGGCAGAAAGCCGGCGAACGCCCCTGGACGCACGGCGATCGCTCCCGGTGACGGAACGCCCCGGTTCGGGGAGGAATGCACCCTCTCCCCGGCCGGGGCGCTTCCTTTCACTCCTGATCGGTTTCTTCCCCCGGCTCTCCGTCTGGGAAGCGATGGACCCTCCAGCGGGGATGGGTGATCCCGAACTTGGCGATCTTGTAGTTCAGGGCCCGCCGGCTCACCCCCAGCAGGTCGGCCGCCCGGCTCTGGATCCATCCGGTCCGCTTCAATGCCCTGAGGATGGCCAGACGCTCCATGTCTTCGAGCTCGAGTTCCTCGGTCGGGATCGAACCGGCGGACTCCGGGGGCACCCTGCCCGCGTCGGGGGGCGTTGCTGTCCCCGCCTCCCCGGGGGCCGGACGCGGACGCCGATAGACCGCCAGGTCTTCGATCTCTATAAACTGGCCGCCGGCCAGCAGGACCGCCTGATAGACGGTGTTCTCCAGCTCCCGTACGTTGCCCGGCCAGGCGTATCCGCCGAGGTAATCCAGGGCCTCGGGGGTGAAGTCCTCGATCCGGCTGCGCTCCTCGTAGCGGGCTTTCTTCAGGAAGAACTGGGCCAGCCGGGGAATATCGCTCCGGCGTTCCCGGAGCGGAGGTATCTGCATAGTCACGACGTTGAGGCGGTAGAAGAGGTCCTCCCGGAAGGTGCCTTCGGCGATGGCCTGCTCGAGGACCCGGTTGGTGGCGGCGATTATTCGCACATCCACCCGGATCACCCGGGTTCCGCCGACCCGCTCGAACTCCTGGTTCTGCAGGACCCGCAGCACCTTGGCCTGGACCGCGGCGCTCATCTCACCCACTTCGTCCAGGAAAAGGGTGCCGCCGTGGGCCTGTTCGAAGCGCCCGATGCGCTGACGATGGGCCCCGGTGAAGGAACCCTTCTCATGGCCGAAGAGGTCGGATTCCAGCAGGGTGTCCTGCAGGGCGGCACAGTTGACCTTGATGAACGGTCCTTCCCGGCGGGGGCTGTTGTAGTGGATCGCGGCGGCGATGAGTTCCTTGCCCGAACCG
>CAYUVJ010000100.1:0-7659 GCA_964447955.1 uncultured Gemmatimonadota bacterium | reverse complement strand
ACACGGGCACATTCCCGACGGGTGTCATGCTCGAAGAAGAGCACCCACTGTTCCTCCATCGCCTGGGGCAGGACCTGCTTCTTCTCGGCCAGGCTCTTCAGCGGTTCCAGATCGTAGGCCATGATGTAGGGCAGGCGGATATGGCCGGCGGTGGGGAACAGGTCCGCACAGTAGAGGAAAGACTGTTTGACGGTCCGGATGAGCGGAAGCTGCTGTCCCGGGGTGTGGCCGTCGACCACCAGCATGAAGAGACCCGGGAGGAGCTCGGTCTCACCGTCCAGTAGGTCGAGCTGACCGGCAGCTCGGAGGGGAAGGAAGTTCTCCTCGAAGAAGGAGGCCCGGTCCCGCTCCGAGGGGGCGCAGGCCCAGTCCCACTGACGCTGCTGGACATGATAGGTGGCGTTGGGGAAGGTCGGGACCACATCGCCCCCCTCGGCCAGCCGGGTCGCCCCTCCGACGTGGTCGAAATGGAGATGGGTGAGGATCACATCGGTCACCTGGGCCGGGGTGACCCCCTGGCCGGCCAGGCTCCCTACCAGGTCGTGGTCGGAATGATCCACCCGGTAGATGGCCTGGAGTTTGGGTGTGAGTTTTCCCCCGATACCCGTGTCGACCAGGATGATGCGCTCGCGGCCGCGTACTTCTCCGCGGATGAGCAGGGCACGCATCGTCATGTCGATGCGGTTCTCCTCGTCCGGGGGATGCTCCCGCTGCCAGAGCACCCGGGGCACTACCCCGAACATGGCCCCGCCGTCGAGGGCGAAATCGCCCGTTTCGACGGCGGCCAGGGACCAGGGACCGAGACGCTGGGCCATGGGACTCAGCCCTTGACGGAGGAGGCCTTCGCCTCCTCATGGGCCCGGGCCTCGAGCCAGCGCTCGGCCTCGATGGCCGCCTGACAGCCTGTACCCGCGGCGGTCACCGCCTGACGGTAGATCTTGTCCATGGCATCCCCGCAGGCGAACACACCCTCCACCTTCGTCTTCACTCCCTGGGTGACCAGGTAACCGGTCTCGTCCATGTCCAGGAGTCCCAGGAAGAGTCCGGTGTTCGGCTGGTGACCGATGGCGAGGAAGAGCCCGCCGACCTCCATCTCCCGCTCCTCACCGGTCACCGTGTCACGGAGTCGCAGGCCGGTGATGCCCTGCTGGTCGTCACCCAGTACCTCGGTGACCACACTGTTCCACTCGAACTCGATCTTCTCGTTCGCCCTGGCCCGTTCGGCCATGATGGCACTGGCCCGCAGTTCGTCCCGCCGGTGGATGATGTGGACCTTCGAGCCGAAGCGCGTCAGGTAGAGCGCTTCTTCGATGGCGGTGTCCCCGCCGCCGACGACCGCGATGACCCGGTCCTTGAAGAAGAACCCGTCGCAGGTCGCACAGGCCGAGACTCCCTGGCCGCGGAAGCGTTCCTCGGAGGGCAGGTCCAGCCAGCGGGCACTGGCTCCGGTGGCGATGATGATGGAGCGGCCCCGATAGGTCTCCCGCTCGGTCTTGACGGTGTAAGGCCAGGCGGAGAAGTCCACCGACCTGACCGTCTCGTAGCGGCAGTCGGCACCGAACCGCTCGGCCTGCTGGCGGAAGAGCTGCATCATCTCGGGTCCCTGGATCCCGTCCGGAAAACCGGGGAAGTTCTCGACCTCGGTGGTGATGGTCAACTGACCGCCCGGCTGCATTCCCTCGAGTACCAGCGGCGCCAGGTTGGCGCGACCGTTGTAGAGGGCGGCGGTCAGACCTGCCGGTCCGGAACCGATGATGATGACGTTGCGGATATCCCCACTCATGCCTGTGCTCTCCTGCTGGCTGGTTCCATCCCCGACCGGTCGTCCCCGAGCGGCACGGCCGACTTCGAGCGGACTCCAAGATAATGGGGCCGGGCGCGACACCCAAGGCTCTAGGAGCACGGGGTCCGCAGGAGAAGAGAAAGGCCCCGGAGGATATCCTCCAGGGCCTTTCGGGTTCGAGCGGCCGGCTTGCGCTCAGCCGGTGAAACCGACCTGCTCCTTGAGCCATTCGACGGTGACCGACTTGGGCCGGGTGATGGCCTCACCCACGGCCCGGCTCCAGACGAGCTGGGCCAACACACCCATGGCCCGGCTCACACTGAACAGCACCGTGTAGTAGTTCATCTCGGTGAGTCCGTAGTGGTAGAGCAGCGCGCCGGAGCCGGCGTCCACGTTCGGCCACGGGTTCTTGGCCTTACCGTGCTCGGTCAGCACCTTGGGGATGACCTTGAAGCAGCGCGCGACGGTGGCGAAGACCGGGTCTTCAGGGAAGTGCTTCTCACCGAAGGCGTGGAAGGCGGTGAACCGCGGGTCGGTGGCCCGCAGGACGGCGTGACCGTAACCCGGCACCACGCGGCCGCTGTTCAGGACCTCCCAGGCGTACTCCTCGACCTGTTCCTCGGTCGGGGCGCCGCCGTACTTCTCGATCATCTGCAGGATGAAGATGAGGCACTCCTGGTTGGCCAGACCGTGGAGCGGACCGGCCAGGCCGGAGAGTCCGGCCGCCAGTGAGTAGTAGGGGTCCGAGAGGGCCGAGGCCACCACGTGGGTGGTGAAGGCGCTCACGTTGCCCCCCTCGTGGTCGCTGTGCAGGACGAGGTAGAGCCGCATCATGTCGGCGAACTCGGGGTCGTCGTTGCCCAGCATGTGGGCGTAGTTCGCCGCCCAGTCGAGCTTGGGGTTCGGAGCGATCGGGGCGCCCTTCTCGAAGCGGATGCGGTAGACCGCGGCCGCCACCGCCGGCAGCTTGGCCACCAGACGGAGGCTGTCCTCGAGCGCAGGCTCCCAGTAATCGGTCTTGGCCATACCCTCATCGTACTTCTGCCGGAAGACCGAGCCGTCCTCCAGGACCAGGATGCCCGTGATGAGCATATCCATGGGATGGGCCGTCTTGGGCATCGCCTTCAGCACGTCGATGACTTCCTTGGGGATGGCGATATGCTCCGAGAACTCCTTCTGGAGGTCTTTGAGCGCCTTGGCGTCCGGGAGTTCCCCGACCATGAGCTGGTAGAAGATCTCTTCGGGCAGCCGGTCGGTGAGCTCGGAGATCGGGATCCCGCGGATGATGAGCCCCTTGTCGGGTTCCACGAGCGAGGTGTCACAGACCAGACCTTTGACCCCGCGCATCCCTCCCAGCGCCTGAGCCACGGTCACCTCCGAGATGACCTTGTCCCCGTACTCCTTGGCCAGGGTCTTCATCTCTTCCCGCATCGCCGGGATCTTGGCGGCGAGTGCATCTTTGATCATAGACATGAGTGCTCTCCCTGATGTGGGGCAGACGGATGTCGGGGACCACTGCGTGGGTCCCTGGAAGCGTTGGGAAAGCCGGGACGACAGGCCGGGTGAGCTCGCCGGTTGTCGCGGCCCCAGATGGTTCTAACAGAGGAATGCTACCCGGTCCGACGGAGGGGCACAACCGAATCCGGAACGTTCGCGGGAAGCAGCCGGTCGACCGGAGAACGCTCGAAGAAGACCCGGCGGCCGAAGACCCCGGGCAGGTGGCGGCCCAGTCGTTCGATGACCTCCCGCCGGTCGGGCGGGCTCGGGCACTCCCTGCCCAGCGAGGTCATCACCCCGGCTTCCAGACCACACGGGTTGATGGTGCTGAAGACGGCCGGGTCGGTGGAGATGTTGAGGGCGAAGCCGTGCCAGGTAACCCAACGCCGGACCGCAACCCCGATACTGGCCAGTTTGCGGACCGGGGCCCCCTCCGGGGTCCAGACCCCGGTGAGACCCTCCCGCCGGCCGGCCGGACAGCCCAGGTCCCGGCAGGTCCGGATGAGCACCTCCTCGGTCCTGCGCAGGTGGGCGTGCAGGTCGCGCTCGCCCTCCTCGAGCCTCAGGATGGGATAGCCGACCAGCTGACCGGGGCCGTGCCAGGTCACATCCCCCCCCCGTTCCACCTCGAAGACCGGCAGGCGGCGGGCCGCGGCCCCCAGGTTGGCCGGGTCGGTCCCCCGGCCGCAGGTGATGACGGGATCGTGTTCCACCAGCAGGAGGGTGTCGGGTGAGCTCCCCGCGAGGACGCCCTCCAGCAGCTGCTGCTGGAGGGTGTGGGAGCGGCCGTACGCCATCCGACCGAGCCACCATACCCTCAGCTCACGCATCCCTCGACCCTGCCTTCCCGGCTCTCCGAAGGTCTCAGCGGTTGAGCTGATGGATGGCCTTGCCCAGGGCGGCCTCGGCGGCCTCCATGAGCGTCTCGCCCAGCGTCGGATGGGGATGCATGGTGAAGCCGACATCCTCCAGCCGGGCCCCCATCTCGAGCGCCAGGCAGGCCTCGCTGATCAGGTCGGTCGCTTCCGGGCCGACGATCTGGACCCCGAGCAACAGACCGCTCTGCGCGTCCCCCACCACCTTGACGAACCCGTCGGTCTCGTCCAGGGCGAGGGCCTTACCCGAGGCCTGGAAGGGGAAGCGCCCGGTGACCACCTCGTGGCCCTTTTCCTTGGCCGCTTCCTCGCTCAGTCCTACATAGGCGATCTCGGGATCGGTGAAGATGACGGCCGGCACCGCCACATGGTCCCAGGCGACCGAGTGCCCGGCGATCGCCTCGGCGGCCACGATCCCCTCCTTGCTCCCCTTGTGGGCCAGCATCGGCTCTCCGGCCACATCTCCCACCGCATAGATGTGCCCTGCGGCGGTGCGGCGCTGGGCATCCACCTCGAGGAAGCCCTTGGCGTCGGTCTTCAATCCGGCGGCCTCCAGCCCCAGACCGTCGGTATTGGGTTTGCGCCCGATGGTCACCAGGATCCGGTCGGCCTCGAAGGAGACCTCGGTCCCGTCCTTGCCCGCGGCCTTGAGGACCGCCTTCTTCTTCCCCTTCTCCAGGGAGCGGGCAGCGGTGTTCAGATGGACCTCGACACCCAGTTTCTTGATGCTCCGCTCGACGATCCGGGTGAGTTCCTTGGGCGAGCCGGGGAGCAGCGTGTCCATCATCTCGACGACGGTCACCTTCGTTCCGAACTTGGCGTAGGCGATGCCCAGTTCCAGCCCGATGTAGCCGCCGCCGACCACCAGCAGCCGTTCGGGGATCTCATCGAAGGCCAGCGCCTGCCGACTCCCGACCACCACCTCACCGTCGGGTTCGAATCCCTTCAGGAAGAAGGGGCGCGAACCGGTGGCGATGACCGCCTGGTCGAAACGGACGGTCTCTTCCCCCTCGGAGGTCTTCACGCTCAGGGTGTGGGCGTCCTGGAAGGCGGCCTCCCCCATCAGGGTCTCGGCCCCGTTGCGCTTGAGCAGCTGGGCGACCCCGCCGGTCAGCCGTTCGACCACCCCACCCTTCCATTCCTGGGTCTTGGCGAAGTCGAGGGACTTGCCGGAGACCGTGATACCCATGGCCGCGGCGTGGTCGAGGCGGTGGTAGGTGGAGGACGCCGAGATGAGCGCTTTGGAGGGGATGCAGCCGTAGTTCAGACAGACCCCACCCACCTTGTCCCGTTCGACCACCAGGGTCTTCTTCCCCAGTTGGGCCAGACGGATGGCGGCCACGTAGCCGGCCGGACCGGCCCCGATGACGACGACTTCGTAGTGTTTCTCGGCCATGGTCACTGCTCCATGAGGATGAGGGCGGGTTCTTCGAGGTAGCGCTTGAAGGAGTCCATGAACCGGGCGCCTTCGGCCCCGTCGGTGATCCGGTGATCGAAGGTGATCCCGGCATACATCATCGGGCGCACGACGATCTGGCCGTCCCGCACGACCGGACGCTCGCGGATGGTTCCCAGCCCCAGGATGGCTGCTTCGGGGAAGTTGATGATGGGGGTGGCGAACAGCCCTCCGATCGCACCGTAGTTGGTGATGCTGAAGGTGCTGTTCTGCAGATCCTCGACCCCGATCGTGCTGTCCCGGGTGGCTTCTGCCTTCTCCACGATCTCCCGGGCCAGTTCGACCACCGTCTTGCGGTCGGCGTCCCGGACCACCGGCACGAGCAGCCCCCGGTCGGTGGCTACCGCCACCCCTATATGGTAGTAGCGCTTCCAGACGATCTCCCCGCGCTCTTCGTCCAGGGTGGCGTTGAACATCGGGAACCGCTTCAGGGTCGCGATCAGCGCCTTGATGATGAAGGGGAGGTAGGTCAGCTTCACCCCTTCGGCCTCCGCCTGCGGGCGGGCAGCATTGCGCAGTTCCACCAGGCGGCGGACATCGATCTCCTCGATGTGCGTGACGTGGACCGCCTTATGGACCGATTCGGAGAGGATCTCGGTGATCCGCTTGCGGATCCCCTTGAGCTTGAAGCGCTCCTCGCCGCCGGGGACGGACGGGGCGGTGCCGGCGACCGGACCCCGGGCGAAGGCATCCAGGTCCTCGGCCACTACCCGGCCGGCCGGTCCGCTCCCGGGTACCCGGTCGATGTCGATACCGCGCTCTCGGGCCATCCGGCGTACCGAGGGGGTGGCCAGCGCCTTGCCATCGGGCCGGGCGCCGGCGGTCATCCCGAAGGCCGGGGCGGTCTCGTGGGCCGGAGCCGGTGGGGCCTTCGCTGGATCCGGAGCAGCCGGGGCGGCCTTCGCGGGAACGGGTGTACCCTCGGCCGGAGCCGGGGCGGCTGCGGCAGGCTCCGCCGTGCCGCCGGCGGGGACCTCTTCACCCGGGTCCCCGATCACCAGAATCCGGGTCCCGATAGCGACCGTGGTCCCCTCCTCCACCATGAGCTTGAGCACGGTCCCGGCCCGGGGGCTGGTGATCTCCACCGTCGCCTTGTCGGTCATCACCTCGACCATCGGCTGGTCCTCCTCGACGGTCTGTCCCTCCTGGACCAGCCAGGTCGTGATCTCGCCCTCGGCGATCCCCTCGCCCAGGTCCGGCAGTTTGAACTCGAGCGCCACGCCTCGTCCTCCTCTGCAGACCGATCGTCCCGACCGATCGCTCAGACCATCGGTTAGAAGTCCATCACTCTCTTGATCGCGTTCCAGACCCGGAAGTCGTCGGGCATGTAGAGCCCTTCCAGGCTGTAAGGGAACGGCACATCGTATCCGGCCACCCGCACCACCGGGGCCTCCAGATAGAGCAGGGCCTGTTCGGCCAGCAGGGCGGCGATCTCGCCGCCGAACCCGCCGGTCAGGACGGCCTCGTGCACGATCACACAGCGACCGGTCCGGGCCACGCTGTGCAGGATCGCTTCTTCGTCGAGCGGGACCAGGGTGCGCAGGTCGAGGATCTCGACTGCGATGCCCTGCTCCGCAGCCCGGTCGGCGGCCGCTTCACAGACCGGGATCATGGCCCCCCAGGCGACCAGGCTCAGGTCCCTCCCCTCCCGAACGGTGCGGGCGGTGCCCAGCGGGACGGTGACGTCCCCCTCGGGGACCTCGCCCTTGGCCTTTCGGTAGATGGCCTTCGGCTCCAGGAAGAGGACCGGGTCGGGGTCGCGGATGGCGCTGAGCAGCAGCCCCCGCGCGTCCGCCGGGGTGGACGGCACCACCACCTTGATGCCCGGGGTGTGGATGAAATAGCTCTCGATGCTCTGGCTGTGGTAATGGCCACCGCGGATGCCGCCCCCATAGGGGGTGCGGACCACCATGGGAACGGTGAACTGGGCTCCCGACTTGTAGCGGAACTTGGCCACCTCGGAGGTCATCTGATCGAAGGCCGGCCAGATGAAATCAGCGAACTGGATCTCGGCCACCGGGATGAGCCCGTTCAGCGACATCCCCAGA
>CAYUVJ010000099.1:1033-7707 GCA_964447955.1 uncultured Gemmatimonadota bacterium | reverse complement strand
CCAGACCCTCCATGAGACCCTGACCGTTCTGGCCGGACTGTTGGCGCCCTTCATCCCCTTCACCGCGGAGGAACTCTGGCGCAACCTGCAGGGCTGGCGTCCGGAGGCTCCCGAGAGCGTCCATCTCAGTGAGTATCCGGCTGGAGACACCGATGCGATCGACAAGGATCTGGAACGGTGGATGGACTTCGTGCGCCGCACGGTGGTGCTGGGCCGGGCGGCTCGCAACCGGGTCGGCCTCAAGGTCCGCCAGCCCCTGGGTCATCTGTACGTGACCGCCCCCGGCGGCGGGCAGGCCCAGGCCTTGCAGGAACTCGGCGAACTCCTCAAGGAAGAACTCAATGTAAAAGAGGTGGTCGCCGTGGAGTCGGCCTCGTCGTTTCTGGGCGTGACGGCCACCCCCGTCTTCTCCCGACTGGGACCGCGGCTGGGTCCGCGCATCAACCAGGCCGCGGCCGCCGTACGGGCCTTGGATCCGGACCGACTGCAGGCCCTGCAGCGGGGGGAAGGCATCGATGTACCGATGGATGGGGGGGCTTTCACGCTGACCCTGGAAGATGTTACTCTGGATGAGTCGGAGCCCGAGCATCTGGCCGTGGAACGGGAAGGCGAACTGGTGGTCGCGGTCGACACCCGACTGGATGACGGTCTGCTCCGGGAGGGGCTGGTCCGGGAATTCGTCTCCCGGGTCCAGACTCTGCGACGGCGTATGGAGTACGCGGTCGTCGACCGGATCCAGCTCGGCTACGAGGCCTCGCCCGGACTGGCGGAGGCCATCGAGCATCACCGGTCATACGTGACCGAGGAGACCCTGGCCATCCATCTGCAGGCCGGGATGCTTCCCTCCGCGGATTCCGAGGAGGACTGGGAAGTGGATGGGGAGCGGGTCCGGGTGAGTATCGCCCGACCCTGACGGCGAACGAAAGGACCGATCAGGACGCCGACATGGCCAAGCGCTACTCCAAAGCGAAGCTCAAGGTCTTCCGGGACCTGCTGGAGCAGAAGCGCCAGACGCTCTTGAAGGAACTGGAGTATCTGGAGGGGACGGCCATGCACTCGACCATCACCGAGTCGACCGGGGACATCTCCTCCTATTCCTTCCATATGGCCGATCAGGGGACCGACGCGATGGAGCGGGAGAAGGCCTTCCTCTTCGCCTCCCGCGAGGGTCGTTTCCTCTACCACCTCGATCAGGCCCTCCAGCGCATCGACAAGGGGGAGTACGGGACCTGCGAGGAGTGTGGGGGACTGATCTCGGAGGAGCGCCTCATGGCGGTGCCCCACGCCCGGTTCTGCATCGCCTGCAAGGAGAAGGAAGACAACCACAAGTCCGAGCAGGCTGGGTGATGTGGGCTTTCGGCCTGGCGGCTGCAGTCCTGGCCGTCGATCAAGCCACCAAGTTGCTGGTCCAGGCCACCATGGTACAGGGGCAGAGTATCCCGGTGGCCGGCTGGCTGCTCCGCATCACCTATATCCACAACCCTTCGGCCGCCTTCGGCCTCACCCTCGGATCCGTCAACTTCTACATCGTGTTCAGCCTGGTCGCCTCGGTGGTGGTGAGCTGGTACATCGTCCGGCTCCCGCGCGGTGAGTACTGGCCCCGGATCGCCCTCGGTCTGGTGCTGGCCGGGGCGCTGGGCAACGTGTTCGACCGCATCCGGCTCGGTGAGGTCGTCGACTTCATCCAGGTCGGACTCTCGGAACACCTGGTCTGGCCCATTTTCAACGTGGCCGACATGGGGGTCTCGGTCGGGGTGACCCTGCTGCTCCTCTATTTCCTGGTCGCCGGTGAACCCGAACCCCTCCGGACTGCCGGGACCGATGACTGAAGCCTCCGCCGACGGGGGGGAACTCCGCCGCCTCACCGTCACCGCCGATCCCGACCTGGCCACCACCCCGCACGGCGAACGGGAACGGCTCGACCACTATCTTGGACGTCAGTGGGAGGATCTGTCGCGGTCTCGGCTCGAAGCCCTGATCCGGGAAGGCCGGGTGCGGGTGGACGGGAAGGTGCCGAAAGCCAGCCGGACGATCTCGACCGGCCAGTCGATCGAGGTCGAGGTGCCCCCCGCCCAGATCCCTGAGGCGCGGCCCGAGGCCATCCCGCTCACGGTCGTCTACGAGGACGCGGACATCATCGTGGTGGACAAACCAGCCGGTCTGGTGGTCCATCCCGCCCCCGGTCACCCATCCGGCACCCTCGTCAACGCGCTGCTGCACCACTGCGGCGACCTCTCCGGCATCGGCGGGGAACTGCGCCCCGGTATCGTGCACCGCCTCGACCGGCATACCAGCGGGCTGCTGGTCGCGGCCAAGTCGCAGCGGGCCCACATCAACCTGGCCGAAGCCCTGCGCCAGCGTAGGGTGGAACGGGTCTATCTGGCGGTAGTCTGGGGATCCCCGGAACCACCGGAAGGGGAGGTGGCCACCTGGATCGGCCGCAGTCGGCGGGACCGCCGGCGGATGGCGGCCTTCCTCCCGCGCCGACCCGCCCTCGACCGGCGCTGGGGGCGTCCCGGTGAGGAAGAGTGGATGCGGGCGGTACGTGAGGAACTGGAAGCCGGCGGATCGGCCGCGGCGGAACCGCCCGGGGTGGATCCTTCCAAGGACGACGCCGATGTGGAGGAAAGCACCGAACCGGACCGGCCGCCCGGGGTCCCCCCCGATGCGCGCGCCGCCCTGACCCGCTACCGGGTGACCGGTGCCTTCCGCTACGCCTGTCGTATGGAGTGCACCCTGGCCACCGGCCGGACCCACCAGATCCGTGTCCACCTGGCCCATCTGGGTCATCCGGTGGTCGGTGACCCGCTCTACGGAGGCCGGGAGAATGCGGTCCGGGGACTGGCTCTGGAGGTCCAGGCCCGGGCTCAGGAGACCCTCGCTTTGATCGACCGACAGGCCCTGCACGCCCGTCGGCTCGCCTTCACCCATCCGGTGGACGGCCGGGACCTGGCGTTCGAGTCCCCGCCGCCCGCCGACCTGCAGCGATTGCTCGACCACCTGGAGCTTTCTTGAGATCTCAGGGGGCGCGCCAGCGCCAGAGCATCCCGCCGGTGGGGATAGCCGGTACCAGCGGGTCGGTCCAGCCGAGCGCGATCGAGGTGGGTCGAGCGCTCCCCACCACCAGGTAGATCCCCGCGAACGCCGCCTGCAAAGGACCCTCCTCGAAAGGGAGGGGGACGAAGTTCTGTCCCCGACCCACCCGGCTGAAGGTGGTCAGTCCGAACGAGCCCTCCTGGACGGCCGGGGTGGCCAGGACCCGGCGGTCCGGCCACCAGAGCAGCGGGCTGCCTTGGCCTCCCGTCAGGTTGTTGCGCCGCACGTCGTTGGAGTCGAGCACCGCGGCCAGGAAGTTGCGGCTGCCGGTCAGGACGGCGGCATCCAGCCGGTAGAGGACGGGGAACTCCCCGGTCCCCTCGGCCGGATGGCGGAGCAGGTAGAGGTCCTTGTCATCGGCGGCCAGGGCCACCCCCTCGTGCACACCCTGCCAGGGCAGGGAGGCCACCCGCTGCCAGGATACGCCGGCGACCGGTACCCGCCGTATATCGGTGGCCGTGACCCCGTAGAGGTAGGTACCGAGCCGGCAGAACGCGTCGGGGTAGGGGGGGGTGTTGGTCAGCAGGGTGGTCTCGGCCCAGGTCAGTGGGTCACGGCGCCGCAGGGTCCCCCCGTCCAGCAGGAGCACGTCCTCCCCGTCTCCGGTGAGGGGCCCGCCGGGGGCCGTCGCCATCCCCAGGTTGGTGGAGGGACGCAGGACCCGGAGCCGGGTGCGCGAGGGGTCGGCGGCGCCATCGAGGCGGATCCGCACGCTGCGGTCGCCGGCGGACAGGGCCGTCCCCAGAGCCGGCGTGATCCAGGCGTCCCGCCACCACAGGTCGATGTTCCCCCCGCTTCCGGCCGCCTCGGCGGTCAGTGCCATCCACTCCCCGGCCGTAGCCGACCAGCCCTCGAGCAGGATGGAGGCCGATCCGGTCCGGACCACCAGTTCCAGCACCGCCCCCTCGCCCAGGGCGGTCCAGGCAGTCGGTTCGAGGGTGAAGCGCAGCAGGGCCGGGGCACTCCCGTCCCCGCTGTCGGGCGCGGTCACCGTGAGCTCCTGGGCGACCAGGGTGGTGGGGGTGAGGCTGCGCAGCGGCAGGGCCGCGTCGGGGTCCTCGTCCGGGTCGGTCAGTCCGCAGGCCGCGGCCAGCGCCCCGACCCACAGCACGAACCCGAATGCCGGCAGGAAACGGCGGAGACGGCCACCATGAACGCCCGGGTGAAGGAGAACGGAGAGCCCCCCCGGCATCCAGGGATGTCGGGGGGGTCCTTCCGGGTATCGCGAGTCGGGGGTCGTGCTCGTCATGGCCCCCATTGTAACCGATTACCGCTCAGCGGCCCACCGTCCGCGGGTCGGGGCGCACCTCGACCGTGGAGGTATAGGTCTGGCCGCCGGTCTCGACGGTCACCTTGAAGGTGCCGACCGGGATGGGCTGGTTGGCGCCAGCCCCCGCCTGCGGAGCCGGCTGCTGGCGGCCTCCCGCCCCGCTGAACCCGCCGGCGCCGCGCCGCGGCCGCAGCGGGACGGCGATGGTGTGCAGGCCGGCCGTGCCGCTCTCGGTCAGCTCCCGCAGCGCGGTCCCTTCCACGTCGGTGATGGTGATCTTCACTTCGTCCACCGCCTGACCGACCCAGTAGTTCAGGGTCAGTCCGGTCGGTGGGTTCTGACCGTGGAAGACCTTGTCGCCGGGACTGACCTGCTCACCCCGCCCGTTCCAGGCCACCACCGGGCGGCTCTCCAGCAGGGCGAAGGCCTCGGCCTTGGCTTCGGCGTCCAGCCCCTGCAGCCCGCTCACGTCGTCCATGATCCAGAAGGTCAGCCCGTGGGTGGCGATGATGAGGTCATGCTCCCGCGGGTGGACCACCAGGTCGTGCACCGGCACGACGGGCAGGTTGTTATTGAACCGTACCCAGTGGGCCCCCCGGTCGAGCGAGGCGTAGACGCCGCTCTCGGTCCCCAGGTAGAGCAGGTCGGGGTTGACCGGGTCCTCGGTGATCACATAGGCCGGGTCGTCGGCCGGCAGACCGGTCGTGATCCGGGTGAACGTCCGCCCGTAGTCCTCGGTGGTGAAGACGTAGGTGGTGTTGTCGCCCATCCGGTGGTTGTCCAGGGTGACGTAGGCCCGGCCCGCCTCGGCGGCGCTGGCCCGCACCCGGCTCACCCAGGCGTTGGCCGGTGTCCCGGGCAGGTTGCCGGTCACGTTCGTCCAGTTGACCCCGCCGTCGCGGGTGACCTGCACGTTGCCGTCGTCGGTCCCCACCCAGATGAGTCCGGGGATTATGGGCGACTCGCCGATGGTGATGATGGTGCAGTGGTTCTCGGCCCCGGTCTGGCCGTCACCCCGGTTACGGGCGTCGAGCTTCTCCCGGTCGTTGGTGGTCAGGTCGGGGCTGATGATCTGCCAGGTGTTCCCCCGGTCGAGGCTCTGGAAGAGGTAGTTGCCCCCGAAGAGGAGTTTTCGCGGGTTGTGGGGGCTGATCACGAAGGGGGAACTCCAGTTGAAGCGGGTCTCCAGACCCTCTTCGGGTGCGGACACGATGTTGCCGCGCCCCCCGCCCTGACGCTGCCGCATGAACTGCTGCTGCTCCTCACTCAGGTTGGCCGGCAGGGGACGGGGCGCCCGCGGCCGCACCGACTGCGACTCGGCCGTGGTGGTGTTGATGCGGGTGATGTTCCCTCCCTGACTCTCCACGTAGATGACCACGTCGGGGTCGAGCGGGTCGACCTGGGCGTGGAAACCGTCACCTCCCAGGTAGAACTGCCAGTCCCGGTTCTGGATGGTGCTGCCCCTCAGCGAGCGGCTGGGGCCGCCCCAGCTGCCGTTGTCCTGGAGTCCGCCGTAGATGTTGTAGGGCTCGGCCATGTCGTAGCCGACGGCGTAGAACTGGCCGATGGCCAGGTTGTCCAGGAAGTCCCAGCTCTCCCCCTGGTCCCAGGAGATGGAGACCCCGCCGTCGGAGCCCACGATGAGGTGCTTGGAGTCGGTCGGGTCGACCCACATGGCGTGGAAGTCGACGTGGTGGTTGCCGGTGATGTTGACCGTGGGGTCTTCGTTACGCGGCAGTTGGTAGTTGCCGACGACCTTCTTGCCCTCCGTGACATCCAGTTTGTACAGGCTCGACTCGACCAGGTAGATGAGGTCCTTGTCCTTGGTGTCTACCCGGATCTGGTTGTAATAGAAGGGCCGGCCGTTGCGCCGGTCGACCCGCTCCCACGAGCGACCGCCGTTGGTGGTCACCCAGGTCCCCATCAGGGTCTGCGGGCCGCCTCCCCCGCGGAACTGACCGCCGCCCGCACCCTGCTCCCGTTCTGCGGGCTGGGGAGCGTCGGGGTCGGGGGCGTAGTTCTCGATGCGGGCGTAGACCACCCGCGGGTCGGGCAGGAAGATGTCGAGGCTGATCTTGGCGTTCTCTTCGCTCGGCGGCAGCCCGTTTCCCTCCACGCGGGTCCAGTTCCGACCGGCGTTGGTCGACTTCCAGATCCCGTTGTTGGGTCCCCCGCCGCTGGTGAAGACCCAGGGGCGGCGCAGCCGCTTCCACGAGGTGGCCCAGACGGTGTCGGGGGTCCTGGGATCGATGATGACATCGTAGAACCCGGTCCCGTCGTCGAAGCCCATCAGCTTGGTCCAGCTCCG
>CAYUVJ010000099.1:0-1023 GCA_964447955.1 uncultured Gemmatimonadota bacterium | reverse complement strand
GTCGACTTGTAGAGGCCGCGGTCGCCTTCCAGCGACCACTGGTTGCCGCCGGCCGCCACGTAGACCACATCGGGGTTGCGCGGGTCGACCGCGATGCGCCCGATGTGACCGGTATCCTCCAGGCCGACGTGGGTCCAGGTCTCACCGCCGTCCTTCGTGACATAGACCCCGTCCCCCCAGGAGACCGAGTTGCGGACGTGGGGCTCCCCCATGCCGACATAGATCCGGTTGGGATCCGAAGGGGCGACGGCGATGTTGCCCACTGCGGCCGTCTTGCCCCCCTGGAAGATCTGCTTCCAGGTGGTTCCGTTGTTTTTCGTGAGCCAGACGCCGCCGGCGGCGGCACCCACCAGGATGGTGTTCCTCTCACCGCCGGGGGGGACCGCCACGTCGGTCACCCGACCCGACATGTTGGCCGGTCCCACCTGACGCCAGGTGTACCCGCCGAAGACGGGATCGCCCGACCCCGCCTGCTGGGCGGCCGCCGGGAGCGTCCCGAGCAGGACCGCCGCCACCAGACCCGTCAGGGCCAGATGGATTCCATTCCTCCGAGCGTGCATCGGTGTTTCCTTCCGTGTATGGTCCCGGCCCTCACCGGGCCTCGTCCGTCCTATACTTTATAGCGTGCAAACGCCGCCATTCCCACCTTCACGGCCGTCGTTGACCCCCCCGGGTGCCGTTGGTAGTCTGGCCCCATGCCCGCACCGCCACGTCTCTTCCTGGTCGACGGTACCGGTCTTGTCTACCGCGGCTACTTCGCCTTCATCAAGAACCCGCTGATCAACTCGCGCGGGGAGAACACGAGCGCTCCGTTCGCCTTCACCAACTCGGTGCTCAAACTCATCCGCGAATACGGCCCCACGCACCTGGTGGTGGTCTTCGACGCTCCCGGGAAGACCTTCCGGCACGAGAGTTACGAAGAGTACAAGGCAACCCGGCAGAAGATGCCCGACGACCTGGCCGCCAGTCTGCCGCGCGTTCACCAGGTGGTGGAGGCGATGTCCATCCCCATCCTCCAGGTCC
>CAYUVJ010000098.1:0-7774 GCA_964447955.1 uncultured Gemmatimonadota bacterium | reverse complement strand
TTTTTTCCTTTTTGCGGGAGGACAGATTGACCGCCACGAGGACGACAAGGGTGCTTATCGCCGACGGCAACGCAACGCACAGGAAGATCTTGGGTCTTGGTCTGAAGGAGAAGGGATACGACGTCCTGGAAGCGGCCGACGGGGTCGTCACCCGGGTGGCCGAGAGCCTCAACACCGACCGGGCCAACCTCTATCGCAAACTGAAACGCTACGGTCTGCGATGAGCCCTTCACCGCCACCGCCCCCGGGTCAGGGCGGGGACTGGCGGTTCCGGATCACCGCCACCGGGTTCTACACCGAACTGGCCGCCCGCTGGACCGCCGGGACCCGGACCGAGGTGGCGGGGCTGCCCGGCTCCCTGAGCGCGGTTCTGGTCGCCGCCCTGCTCGAACAGGGCCCGCACCGCCCGGTGCTGGCCGTGGTCCCGGACCCCGATGAGGCCGATGAAGTCCAGCAGGACCTGGCCTGGCTGCTGGGTGAGGACCGGGTCGGTCTCCTCTCCCCCTGGCCCTGGGAGCCCTACGAGGAGGCGGCCCCCAGTCCGCTGGTGACCGCACGACGTTTCGCCGCCTTGACCGGGCTGGCGGCCGGCCGGTCCGAGGTCGGCCGGGTGGTGGTGACCCCGGCTGCCGCACTCGCCCTCCCGGTGGTCCCGCCCCAGCTCTCCCTCGAACGCTGTCTGGGTGTGGAGGAGGGGAAGGAGCACGGGCTGGAGGCGCTCACCCGTCAGTTGGCCGGTCTGGGTTACGAACGGGTCGACCTAGTCCGGGAGGCCGGGGAGTTCGCCGTACGGGGGGGTCTGATCGACGTGGCGCCACCTGATCGGGAACCGGGACTGCGGATCGAGTTCTGGGGGGATCGGGTCGAATCGGTCCGCGAATTCCACCTCCGTGACCAGCGGACCGTGGGCAGCGTGGGTCGGGCGGTCATTCCTCCACTGCGCGAGATGCCGGTCACCGGCCCCGACCTCCGGCGGGCCGCCGATCGCTTCCGGGAGCTTACCGGGCGGGAACCGGCGGACGGAAGCCCGCTGGCTTCCGCGCTCCATCACGGGGGTTACCAGGCGGGACTGGAATGGTACCTGCCCCTCTTCACCCCACGCCGTCACGACCTGGCCGGGGTGCTCGATCCGGGGGTCCCCGTCGTGGTCTGGGAACCCGACCGGGTGGCCGAGGCGCTCACCGCCCGCTGCGACCAGGTACGGGAGCGGTATGCCCGACTGCGCCACCCGGAGGGCTGGCTGTCGCCGGAGGAGATCCTGCCGCCGGAAGGATTGCTCGATCGCCTGTGCGGCCGACCGGGGATGGAACTGGTCACGGTGACAACCGGCGGCAGCGGGATATTGCGCACCGACGCCCGTCCGACCCCGGCGGTGGCCGGCGAGCTGGACCGGCTGAGGGAGGAACTGAGGATCCTCCAGCGTCAGGACATCGAACCCTATCTGCTGGTCGAGGACGAAGGACAGCGGTCCCGGCTGGCCGACCTGCTGGCCGCGCCCGGCCACCTTGCACCCAGAATGGTCCTGGGACAGCTCAACCGGGGCTTCGTCTGGCCGCAAGCCGGTCTGGCCCTCTGGCCCGACCACGAGATCTTCCGGCGACCCCTCCGGCGTCGGCGGGACCTTCCGGTCTATCACGGGGAGTCGCTGCGCTCCTGGCGGGCCCTGGAGCGGGGCGATTTGGTGGTGCACGTCGACCACGGCATCGGTCGCTTCCTGGGACTGCGGAGCATGGCGGTGGACGGGGAGCAGACCGAGCTGCTGGAATTAGCCTACGCCGGGAAGGACCGGCTGTTGGTCCCGATCGAGCAGATGGGTCGGGTGCAGCGTTACGTAGGGGGGGACGAGGAGCAGCCCCCGGCCCTCAATGCCCTGGGTGGGGTGGCCTGGGAGCGGACCAAGGAAAGGGCTCGGGCCGACCTGCTCGAGATGGCCGAGGACCTGGCCCGGGTCTATGCCGCCCGCCAGACTCTCGAGGGGACGGCCTATCCGGCCGACGACATCCTGATGGAGGAGCTGGAAGCCTCCTTCCCCTACACGGAGACCCCGGACCAGGCCCGGACGGTCATCGAGGTCAAACGCGACCTGGAATCCCGACGTCCGATGGACCGGCTGATCTGCGGGGATGTGGGGTACGGCAAGACCGAGGTAGCGGTCCGGGCGGCGCTGAAGGTCATCGAGGGGGGGCGCCAGGTGGCGGTGCTGGTCCCGACCACACTGCTGGCCCAGCAGCACCTGGAGACCTTCCGCCAGCGCCTGGGCCGGTTCCCGGTCCGGATCGAGATGCTGAGTCGTTTCCGCACACCGGCTCAGCAGCGGCGCACCCTGGAAGGTCTGGCCACCGGCCAGGTCGACCTGGTCATCGGGACGCATCGACTGCTCTCTTCGGACGTCTCCTTCGCCCGTCTGGGACTGATCGTGGTCGACGAAGAACACCGTTTCGGGGTCAAGGCGAAGGAGTCTCTGCGGGCCCTGCGGGAGCGGATCGACCTGCTCAGCCTGACGGCCACCCCCATACCCCGCACGCTGCATATGGCGCTGCTCGACATCCGTGAGATGTCTCTGATCACTACCCCGCCGCAGGACCGCCTGCCGATCCACACCGAGGTAGTGAAGTGGGACGAGGAACTGGTTGCCACGGCCATCCAGGCCGAACTCGACCGGGGAGGCCAGATCTTCTTCGTCCACAACCGGGTACAGTCGATCGAGGCGGCGGCCCGCCTGGTCCAGCGCCTGGTCCCGAACGCCCGGGTCGGCGTCGCCCACGGCCAGATGAGGGAAAGGGATCTCGAGGAGATCATGCTGAAGTTCGCCTCCCGGGCCGTCGATGTGCTGGTCGCGACCATGATCGTGGAGTCGGGCCTCGACCTGCCCAACGCCAACACGCTGATCGTCAACCGGGCCGACCGATTCGGACTCGCCCAGCTCTATCAGCTCCGGGGGCGGGTGGGGAGGTCGGACCAGAAGGCCTATGCCTGGTTCATGGTACCCCCGGGGCGACGGCTGACCCGGGACGCCTGGCGCCGCCTGCAGGCGGTCCAGGAACACGCCGACCTCGGGGCCGGTTTCCATCTGGCCATGCGTGACCTGGAGATCCGGGGAGCGGGCAACCTGTTGGGGGCGCAGCAGCATGGCCATATCGCCGCGGTCGGCTATGACCTCTACACGCAGCTGCTGGCGGAGGCTGTGGCCGATATCCAGGGACGCCCCCAACAGACCTGGACGCCGCCCCGGCTGGAACTGCCGGGGGCGGCCTTCCTGCCGGAGGACTACGTTCCTATCGCCAGCCTGCGTATGGACTTCTATCGCCGGGCGGCCGAAGTCCGGACCGTGGAGGCGGTCACCGAACTGGCCGGTGAACTCACCGACCGCTTCGGGACGCCGCCGCCGGAAGCAGCCACCCTGCTCGAGGCTGCCCTGATCCGGGTCGCCGGGGCGGAACTGGGGCTGGAATCGGTGGTCATAGACCAGGAAGGCCTGAGCGGACGGTTCCCCCCCGAACGGATCCTGGACCGTCCAGGTTGGGAAGCCCTCCTGGCGCGCATCGGTCCTGATGTCCGGTTCGCCGGCGAGGCTCCACTCCGCTTTCGGGTCCCGGTGACCGGAGGGGACGCGCTGAGCCGTCTGCGAACGGCCAGAAACCGCTTGCTGACGTCCGAACAGGCCGGGTACTTTGCGTCGCTCGAACCCGTTCCTAAGGTGTGAATTGGATGACTGAAGATATTCGTGGCCTGATGACGAGGACGCTCCTCCAGGGTCTCCCCGCACTCCTCGTCCTCGTCCTGGTGACCGGTTGCGGCCGCGGCGGAGACGAGCAGGTCCTGGCCACCGTCGGCCCTGAAGAGATCACCCTGACCCGATTCGTGGAATATCATCGGACCTCACCTTCGCTGCAGCGCAGCGTCGACGAGGAATATGCGGAGATGAGCGCTCGGCTCGAAGACCTCATCCGATACACCCTCATCGAACTGGGAGGGCGAGCGGATGGGCGAGATCGCGAGGAACGATTCCGGAAGGCCCGTGAGAAGCATGAGAAGGACCTGCTCAACCGACTCTGGAAACAGCGGGAGATCGTGGAGAAGATCCAGGTCAGTGAAGCCGAGATCGACACTTTCCTGGCCCGTGCGGCCAAAGAACGACACATCCAGCACATCGTGGTCAGCACGCAGGCGAAGGCCGATCGCGTCCTGCGCCAACTCGAGGAAGGACAGGACTGGGCGGCCGTGGCCGTGGCCGAATCCGAGGACCCCCAACGGCAGTTGAACCAGGGTGACCTGGGCTGGTTGAGCTGGGGTGAGGGGAACTTCGCCTATTACAGCGACCTGCAGCCGATCGTGTATCGGATTCCGGTCGGTACCTGGGAAGGACCGATCCGCTCCGGGAACGAGTTCCACTTCATCAATGTGCTGGCCGAGCAGGATCGTCCCACCGGATCGCCCGACGTGGAACGGGCTGCGGCCCGGAGTCGGATCACTTCGCTCCGCCAGACCGAGATGGAACAGGAACTGGTCAATCGGATCTGGCGGGAGGGGGGCTATCGGGTCAACGAAGACCAGTTCCGATGGATCCTTGAGAAGATCCTCGAGTCCTTCGAGAAGGACCCCCGGAACAATCCCGTACCCGTCCTCTCCACCGAGGACGGCCGTCGGGTCGTCATCCATTCGGACAAGGATCCCTATTCGGCCCAGGACCTGCTCGACCGGCTGGAGATGATCAACCCCCAGGGGCGAGACAATGCCATCATGCCTCAGGACTGGCGTCAGCTTTTCGTGGAGTGGGTGCTCAGCGACGAGGTGGCCGAGATGGCCCGGGCTCGTGGATACCAGCGGGACCCGGCCATCCAGACCGCCCTGACCCGTTTCACGGAAAGCAGGCTTTATGCCGAACAACTGCACGCCCTGGAGGAGATCGCAGGGATTCCGGACGATGACTATCTGGAGGAATACTTCCAGGAGCACCCCGAGCAGTTCAACATCCCGGAGCGCCGGACCGTCTACGAGGTCCTCCTGGCCACCCGCGAGGAAGCTGAAAGGATCCGGGCCCGGGTGCTGGCCGGCGAGGATATCCAGGAACTGGCCGCCGAATACACCATCCGGGAGGGATTCCGGGAACGTCGCGGCCGGTTGGCGCCCATCTCAAGCGAAGAGCTCATGCCTCTGGGCGCCGCCGCCGCCGCCCTGGATGCCGGAGAGGTGGGTCCGGTCGTGGAGGGACCGCTCGGTTATTCGGTCTTCCGGGTCGATCGGGTGAACCCGGCTCGCGAACTGAGCCTGGATGAAATGCGAGAGAATCTGCGCGAACAACTGCGGATGGAATGGCGGCGGGCGGCGATCGATTCCTTCGTTGACGAGGCACGGCAACGCTGGCGGATCCGACGGAACGACGATCTGCTCCGGCAGTATGCCGAGGAACTGGTCGCGGCTCGGGCCGCTGCGGCATCGGGCCAGGAGGAGCCACCCGGTGGGACGTCTTTCTGAGGACCGGCCGGTGAACTTCCGGCCGAGTGGCCCGACCCGGATACCATTCTGGGGCGCAATCCTGGTGGCCCTGCTCACGTCGACCGGCTGCAGCGAGCGGTTGGACCCGGGCCCGGTCCTCGCCCGGGTGGGCAAAGCCGAACTGACCTTGCGCGACCTTAGAGAGGCCCTGCCGCCGGAAGTACTCGAGCGGACCGACCGGCAGGAACTGATCGAGTACGCCAACGCCTGGATCCGATCCGAACTCCTGCATCAAGCCGCCCGGGACATGGGGTACGCCCGGGATCCGCAGGTGCGGGAACGCCTGGCGGAAGCAACCCGGAGCATCCTGGTCGAGGTCTTCCTGGAGGACGAGCTGGAGGTCGGAGCTCTGATCTCGGACACCGAGGTCGAGACCTACTACGCCAACAACCAGGACACCTTCCGCCGCTCGGCGGACGAAGTGCGGATCGCGATCCTCTGGTTCGCCGACACGGCCGCGGCGAGCCGGGCCCGGGAAGCGATCCTGGGCGGCCGGACGTTCGAGGAAGTGGCCGCCGACACCGCCTTCGCGGTGCTGGCGTCCGATATCGGCGGGGGGTATGTGACGGCCGAGGAACTGGGTGAAGAACTGGGTCCGACCATCCTGCGGCAGGAGGTAGGTACGCTGCCGCGGCCGGTCCGGATCGGGACCACCTACGTCGTGATGAGAGTGGAAGAACACCAGGAAGCCGGCTCGGTGCGGGCGCTCTGGGAGGTCCGGGAGGACATCGTGGCCCGGATGGCCGCCGACCTGCGGGAGATCAAGATGGAACAGATCCTGAGCCGACTGCTGGAGGACGCCGAGGTGAGCGTGGACGTGGACGCCGCGCTGCGTGAACTGCGCCGGGGGGGTGAACGGTGAACGCCGGCCGATTCCTCCGTCACTTCGAGCTACTCTCCTGCCTGTTCGTCCTGGCGCTCGCGGCCGCCCGGCCGGCGTACGGTCAACAGCCGGAACGCATCCCCATCGACGGGGTGGCGGCCATCGTGGGCAGCGAGATCGTGCTCAAGAGCGATGTCGAACTCGGCCTGAACGCCATCCTCATGCAGCAGGGACGGGACCCCTCTGGCCTGACCGCCGAAGAGCGGGCGTCCCTGCGGGACCAGGTGCTGGAGAACCTGATCAACGACGCCCTGATCGTGGCCAAAGCCCAGCGGGACTCGGTCACGGTGACCCGTGGTGAGGTGGACCGACAGATCGACCTGAGGATCGAAGGGATCCGAGGCAACTTCGGAGGCGAAGAGGGCTTCCAGCAGGCCCTGGCCGCCGAAGGGATGACCCTGCCGGAGTTCCGGCGCCGGCTCTACGCGCAGGAGGAGAACAACCTGCTGATGCAGAAGCTGATGCAGCAGACGAACATCCTTCGGCCGACCACGGTCTCCCGGCGTGAGGGGGCCGACTGGCTGAGGACCCACCATGACGACCTGATGGTCCTGCGGCATATCCGGCTCGACCCGCCGGAGGTCGACGACCCTGAGACGATGGCCCGCCGTCGGGTGGAGGACCTCCGGCGCCGTATCGTCGAGGGTGGAGAGGACTTCGCGACCCTGGCCCGCAGCCACTCCGGTGACCCCGGCTCGGCCCCTGAGGGGGGGGACCTGGGAACCGTTCCCAGGGGTACCTTCGTAGCCGCCTTCGAGGATGCCGCCTGGAACCTGCCGGTCGGAGAGGTCTCGGAGCCGGTACAGACCCAGTTCGGCTGGCACCTCATCCAGGTGCTCGAACGGACCGCCGACCGGGTGCACGTCCGTCATATCCTGCTGCGGCCGGCCACCAGCAGCGCCGCGCTCCAGGCCCTGGCCGACACGATCGCGGTGATCCGCTCGGATCTCGAGCAGGGGCGTCCCTTCCTCGACCTGGTCGCCCGCTGGAGCGATGCCCCGGACGCCGTGGCGCGTCAGGGCCTGTTCGGTCTGGTCCTGCTCCCGATCTCGGCCCAGACCTCGGGGCTCCCGGGCGACTGGGTGAGCGCCCTGCAGGGGCTGGCAGTGGGAGCGTGGACCGGGCCGCTCGAACTCACCGGTGAGGAGGGCATGACCTCGGTCTACTTCCTCCAGCGCCTGGCGCTCGACGAGGAGACCATCGACCTCATCCTGCGCAGCGAGTTCCGCCAGGTCGAGGCCCAGGTCCAGAACGAGCGACGGCGGCAGGCGATGGAGGACTGGTTCCAGGAACTGCGCCGTCAGACCTATGTCGAGATCAAGAAGGGCACCGATGGCCGATAAGCCTCGTCTGCTGTTCACCCTGGGGGATCCCGCCGGGATCGGTCCGGAGGTG
>CAYUVJ010000097.1:0-7806 GCA_964447955.1 uncultured Gemmatimonadota bacterium | reverse complement strand
ACTATCGAATGGAGGCGGCCATGCAGGTCTCACTCTATCTGGATGATGCCCTGATCCGGCGCCTGGATGAACTGGCCGGCCGCAGCAGGAAGAGCCGCTCGGCCACGGTCCAGCAGCTGCTCGAAGGTGCCCTGGACTCCGGGGAGGAGCCCGGCCTGCTGGCCCTGGCCGGGGCCTGGAAGGATATCCGGCCGGCCGAACAGATCATCCAGGAGGCCACCGAGGGGCGTCGCTACAACCGCCGGTCGGAGCAGCTCGACCGGTGATCCGGCTCCTGGACACCGACATCCTGATCCACTTCCTGCGAGGACATGAGCGGGTGGCGGAACGGATGGCGGCCGCCTCCGCTTCTTCCCTGGCCATGCCCTCGATCGCGGTGGCCGAACTCTGCTACGGGGCCTTTTCCTCCGACCATCCTGAGGAGAACCTGCGGCTCATCGATGCCCTGCGGCGCCGGATCCGGGTGCTCCCCTTCGAGGACGAGGCGGCGGTCCTCTTCGGACAGCTCAAGGCGGTGCTCAAGCGATCGGGGGGGCTACTGCCCGACTCCGACCTTTTCATCGCCGCCACCGCCCTGGTGACCGGCCGGGTCCTGGTAACCGCGAACACCGCCCACTTCCAGCTTTTCGAGGGATTGCCGCTTGAAGACTGGACCCGATAGCCAGCCCCCCGCCTCCACCGTTACCACCTCACCCCAATCCGCTCGGATGATCCGGATGTCGTACCGGTGATCCTGCGGCAATACGGTAAATTGCGTGTGCAACTCTTCCCCGGTGCCCCGCGTATATTCTTTCACGAATAATATTCTCCCTGGAAGAACTCGGAGGCGCCGTGTTCAGTCCCGAACTCAAGAAGGGGAGCGTCGAGCTGCTCATCCTCACGCTCCTGTCCGAGGAGCCCCGTCACGGCTACGAGATCGGCCGGCTTATCGAATCCCGTTCCCGGGGTGATCTGAAGTTCCGCGTCACTTCCTTCTACCCCATCCTCTACCGGATGGAGAACCGCGGCTGGATCACCAGCCGCTGGGTCGAGCGGGAGGGGGAGCGGCGCCGCAACTACTACCGCCTGACTCCGAAGGGGGAGCGGATGCTGACCGAGGAGAGGCGAAAGTGGCGGGCCTTCACTGCCGCCATCGACCTGGTGATCGGAGCCGACCGTGCCTGACTTCAAGCGCATCGTCCGGCAGCACCTGCCGCTGCCTGCCATGAAGCGATGGCGGGAAGAGAAGATCATCGAGGAGCTGGCCCTCCAGCTCGAGGACCTCTTCCGGGAAGCGGTGGTCCGGGGAGTGCCGGAGGAAGAGGCGCTGGACCGCACGCTGGCCGAGATCGACGACTGGGAGGCCTTCGCCTCCGCCATCGTCGATGCCGAGATCCTCAGCCGCTATCCCCGCTCTCAAGCGTGGTTCGACGGGACCGAGTACGCGCTGCGCCGCCGGGGGAGCATCGGTGCCTTCTGCGCCGACCTGTCACAGGATGTCCGCTATGCCTTTCGCACCCTGCGTCGAAGTCCCCTCTTCCTCGGCCTGGTGATTGTGACCCTGGCCCTGGGAATCGGTGCCAACACGGCTATTTTTAGCGTCCTGCGCACCGTGTTGCTGCGACCGCTACCCTACCCCGAGCCCGACCGGCTGGTGACCGTCTGGACCCCGAGCGGGACCTGGCCGGTGACCGGCGGATTCAATCCGCTCTCCGCTCCCGACTGGCTCGACTACCGCGAGCAGAACACGACCTTCGAGGACTGGGGAGCCTACGTCTCGCAGACGTCGAATCTGTCCGGAGAGGGGGATCCCGTTCAAGTCGGGAGCATTGCCTGTACCGCCGGCCTGCTCCAGGCGCTCGGGGTAGCCCCGGCCCTGGGACGGCTCTTCGGCGAGAAGGAGGCCGAGGATCCCGGGAGCGGTGTCGTGCTGGTGAGCCACGGCCTGTGGCAGAGCCGGTTCGGCGCCGATCCCGACCTGGTCGGACGCTCCATCCTGGTCAACCGGCAGAGCCGGACCGTGATCGGCGTGCTGCCGGCCGACTTCCGCTTCCCGAACTGGCAAAGTCTGAGCGAACCCGCCCTGCTGCTCCCGCTCCCGGTCGCCTCCTCGGGAACGGATCGGGGGGCCTACTATCTCCGTGTCATCGGGCGCCTCGGTCCGGGGGTGACGGTTGAAGAGGCGGAGGCCGATCTGAAGACGATCGCCGCCCGGCTGGGCGGCGCCGCCGGATTGCTGGCAGCGTGGGCCGGGCTGGGCCCGCTGCGCGGAGCGATCCCGGGCGGCCTGCCGGGCCTGGACCGGCTCGGGCTGGACGCCCCCGTGCTCCTCTTCGCGCTGGGAGCCAGCCTGCTGACCGCCTTGCTGTTCGGGATCGTTCCGGCGCTCTCGACGTCCCGGATCGACCTGAGCCGCATCTTCCGGGAGGATGTCCATGGTGCCACGACCGGCCGGGCCCCTTCCCGTTTCCTGGGTTTGGTGGTCGTCACCCAGTTCGCCCTCGTGTTCGTCCTGGGCGGCTGGACGGCCGGTGTCCTGGCCGAGGGCGAGACCTACGATCCCCAGGCGGACCGGGGCTATGTCCACATGACGTGCGCCACGCCGGGCTACTTCGAGGCGATGGGGATCCCCCTGCTGCAGGGACGGGGGCTGCTCCCGGAGGACGGGATCGCGGGTCATCTGGGCATGGTGGTGAACCGGACCTTCGCCGAGCAGGCGTGGCCGGGCGAGAATCCGGTCGGGAAACGCATCCGCTCGAACGACGCCAACCCCTGGTTCGAGGCCGAGGTGGTCGGGATGGTAGAGGATATCCGGCAGAGAGGTCTGGAAATGCCTCCGGAACGGGGGATCTGTCTGAATTTCTTCCCGACCTTCCAGTCCAGCCGCTGGCTCGCCCTGCGGACTTCGGGGGATCCGGTGGAGGCGATGCGGCTGGAGTAGTATATCTGACGGCATGACCGCTCCGGCGGACAGACGACCTCCTCAAGAGCGTGCCGGGAGACCGCGCCTCCACCGCAACGTCTGGGTGCTGGCGGCGACCTCCCTGCTCACCGACGTCTCCTCGGAGATGATCCTCAACCTGCTCCCCCTCTACCTGACCAACGTGCTGCGGGTGCGCACCGCCCTGGTCGGGGTGATCGAGGGAGTGGCCGAGACCACAGCCAGCCTGCTCAAGGCGGTTTCAGGGATCTGGTCGGACCGCATCCGGCGCCGCAAGGCCTTCGCCGTGGCCGGCTACGGGCTGTCCGCGCTGGCCAAGCCCTTCCTCTACCTGGCCTCGACCTGGACCGTGGTGCTGGGGGTGCGCTTCGCCGACCGGGTGGGCAAGGGGATCCGGTCCGCGCCGCGCGATGCCCTGCTGGCCGAGAGCGTGCCGGCCGAGCGCCGCGGGCTCGCCTTCGGCCTGCACCGGATGGGGGACACCTTGGGGGCCTTCCTGGGTCTGGCCATCGCGGCCGGGATCGTCTGGGCGGTGCAGGGCGGGGCCCCCCTGCTGGGGACGGCCACCTTCCGCTGGGTGGTGCTGGCCTCGATCCTGCCGGCCTTCGCCGCGGTGGCCATCCTGGCTATGGGGGCGAAAGACGTGGGTGAGGATGCCGCCGGGAGGGGACCCGCCGGAGACAGCCCGGTTTCCGTACCCACAGCTTATCCCTCTTCAGAGCCATCGGCCCCGACGCAGCACTCGGACCCCGCCGCCCGCCCGGTTCCACTCGGCCGGCCCTACTGGAGCTTCCTGGGGATCATGGTGCTCTTCACACTGGGCAACTCCTCGGACGCCTTCCTCATCCTGCGCGCGCAGGAACGGGGGCTGAGCGTGCTCGGGGTCACCGGCATGCTGCTCTCCTTCAACGCTCTCTACACGCTGATCTCGGGTCCGGCCGGCTGGCTGAGCGACCGGATCGGCCGCCGCGGGATCATCCTGTCCGGCTGGGGGGTCTATACGGCGGTCTATCTCGGTTTCACCCTGGCCGGGACCGGCCCGCAGGTCTGGGGCCTCTTCACCCTCTACGGCCTCTACTATGCCCTGACCGAGGGGACCGCCCGCGCCCTGATCGGGGACCTGGTCCCGGCCGCCTATCGCGGCACCGCCTACGGCTACTTCCACGCCGCGGTGGGACTGACCGCCCTGCCGGCCTCGCTCATCGCCGGGGTGCTCTGGCAGGGGATCGGCGCCTGGCCCGGTCTGGGGCCGGCCGCCCCCTTCGCCTTCGGCGCAGGCTGCGCCGGCGCGGCCGCCCTGCTCTTCTCCCTGTGGCGACCGGGCGGCGACCCCGGCAGGACTCGCTGAGGACTTAGTGTCCTGTCATGCGGCAAACGTCGGCACCGAGAGTGGCGCCGCGACCAGCCGGCCAGGCGCGGCGACGACGGAATAGCCGTGTGCTATTCAGAGGAGGCGCAACGCAGCCGGCTGGTATGCCGCGCCGCTCGAATGCCACGGTTGTTGCGTGACAGGGCACTAGGGCAGGACGATGCGGAAGGTGCTCCCCTCGCCGGGGGTGCTCTCCACCTCGATACGGCCGTTGTTGAGGTGGACGACCCAGCGGGCGATGGCCAGGCCCAGGCCGGCCCCGGCCCCCGGCGGGGCCTCGCCCTCCAGCTGCTGGAAGCGCTCGAAGATGCGGTCCTGTCCGGCGGCCGGGATCCCCGGCCCGTCGTCGCTCACCTCGAGCACCGCCTCCCCGCTCTCGGAGCGACGGGTGACCACCCTGATGCGGGTGCCGTCCGGGGTGTGCCGGATGGCGTTGTCGAGCAGGTTGATGACCGCGTGGTGGATCATGCCGCGGTCGGCGGTGACCATCGGGTCCGCGTCGGTCACCACGGTCAGCTCCTGCTCCTTCTCCTCGGCCAGCACCGCCAGGGACTCGGCCACCTCCGCGGCCAGACCGGCCAGCCCAAACTCCTGCATCAAGCGCTGCTCCACCCCCGACTCAGCCCGGGCCAGGGCCAGCAGGTTGTCGACGAGTTCGCGCAGCCGGTCGGTCTCCTCGAGCATGCTGCCGACCGCCTCGCGGTAGGCGGCGACCTCACCCCCCTCCTGCAGTCGGACCTCGCCGGTGGTTCGCAGTACCGTCAACGGGGTGCGCAGGGCGTGCGAGACGTCGCTGGTGAAGTGGCGCAGCTGGCGGAAGGAGGCTTCGAGCCGGTCGAGCACCTGGTTGAAGATGCGCGCCAGCTGGCCGAACTCGTCGCTCGGGTTGTCTACCGGAAGACGTTCGGAGAGACTGCGGGCGGTGATCTCCTCGGCCACCACGGCCATGTCCTTGACCGGGGAGAGGACCCTTCCGGCCAGCAGCCAGCCCCCTCCCAGCGAGAGCAGGAGTCCCAGTCCGAGGGCCCCCAGCAAGAGGATCCAGAGACTGCGCAGCAGGGTCAGGATCGGCTCCCCCTCCTCGGCTACCGCGACATCGAAGGAGTTGCGGGTGCGGTTGTGAATGTCGGTCACGGTGTGCAGGAGGTAGCGGCGCCCCTCGGAGGTGGTCCACGACTCCAGGGAGTCGCCGGTGGAGGCCGTCAGGACGGTGTCGAGCCCGGCCCGCCGCCAGTCCCGGGAGACATAGAAAGGTTCTCCGTTCCTCGAGACGTGGAAATAGGGCAGGAGCTGTTTGTCGGCCAGGTCGTCGATCTCGTGCCACATGCTGCTGGAACTGCGGTTGTCCTGGATGACGTTGACCAATCCCGCCGCCCGGACCTCCAGACGCCCCCCGACCTGGCGTTCCAGCTCCACCCGGACGACCAGGTAGCTGCCGGCCGCCAGCAGGACGAGGATAGCCGAGAGGGCCAGGGCGAAGATCAGGGTCAGACGCAGCCGGACGCTCAGGGCGGGGAGCTTCACGGTTCCTCCTCCTGCAGGACGAATCCGACCCCCCGCACGGTGTGGATGAGGCGCAGATCGAAGGGCTGGTCGACCTTCTTGCGAAGCCGGGCGATGTGGACGTCGATGACGTTGTCGATGGGGGTTAGCCGGTCGGGCTGCTGCCAGACCTCGCGGGCCAGCATCTCGCGGGAGACCACGTGCCCCTGGTGGCGCATCAGGAACTCCAGCAGTTCGGATTCGCGGGCGGTCAGTTCCAGCACCTGCCCCCCGCGGACGACTTTGCGGGTCACCAGGTCCATCTCCAGGTCGGCACAGCGCAGGCGCAGTACCTGGTCGCTCCGGCCCCGCCGCAGCAGAGCCCGGATGCGGGCCGAGAGTTCGGGGAAGGCGAAGGGTTTGACCAGATAGTCGTCGGCCCCCAGGTCGAGTCCCTTGACCCGGTCAGCCACGGTGTCGCGGGCGGTCAGGACCAGGACCGGGATCTCCCGGTCCTTCTCCCGCAGGGTGGCCAGGATCTCCAGGCCGTCCCGGCCGGGGAGCATCAGGTCGAGCAGGACCAGGTCGAAGACCTGGGAGCTGGCCAGGAAGTAGCCCTCCTCGCCGGTGGCGGCATGGGCGACCTCGTAGCCCTCGGCCTCCAGCCCGTCGATCAGGGCGGCGGCGACCTTCTTCTCGTCCTCTACGACCAGGATCCTCATGGGTCGCTCCCCGCTCGGTGTCACCCCTTCGGAATCAGGGTGACGGTCCAGCCCTGCGTTCAGCAACGTTCAATTCCATCCGCCGCGACCGTAGCCGCCGCCGGTGGTGACCGCGGTCAGGTCCACCAGAGCTTGACGGTAATCAAGGTAAGCGTTCAAGTGGCTCTCTTCGGCCTCGGCCAGGCGGTTCTCGATCAGGAGCAGTTCCTGGGCCCTCGTTTCCCCGATCTGGAAGTTCTCGCGCGAGAGGTCGAAGGAGCGCCGGGCCGCCTCGACACTGCGGGCCATCAGCTCCAGCCTCTGCTCAGCCTCCCGGATGCGGTCGATGACGCTCTCCACCTGCTGCCGGATGTCCAGTACGGTCTCCTCGCGGGAACGGTCCAGTTTGTCGAGTTCGACCTGCTGGGCGGAGACCCGCGACTGGACCCGGCCCCAGTCCCAAAGCGGCAGGGTGAAGCCGACGGTGACCCCCCGTGACTGGTCGGGGTCGAGGAGGGCGTCGTAGAACCGGTCCATTTGGTCCCCACGCCCCTCGAGCCCCAGGGTCAGAGTGACATCCCCATTGAGCCGGCCCCGCGCCCGCTCCTCCTCCAGGTCCATCTCCTGCCGTTCGCAGCGGATGGCGTTGCGCCGCAGATCGGTGCGCTGCGACAGGGCCCGTTCGAACTCGACCTCGACGTCGAGCGGGACGGGCTGGAAGTCCATCTCGTGGTCGAGGCTCAGCACCCGGTCGAACGGCAGACCGATGGTGCGCTTGAAATCGGCCATCTCCCGGGCCAGGCTCCCTTGGGAGGAGGAGGCCCGGTTGCGGGCCGAGGCCAGTTCCACCTCCAGCTGCAGGATGTCGGTCTCCGAGAGTGTGCCCTCCTCGTAGAGCTGCTGTCCAAGGGTATAGATCCGTTCCAGCCGCACGACATGCCCGGCCGCCAGGGTGTCCTCCCAGACCCGTTCTATCATGTCGTAGAAGTCCCGGGTGACGTCGTTGACGATCTCGATCTCCTCGTCCTGGAAGGAGAGTTCGGTCGTCTCCAGCCGCAGTTCCGCCCGGCGGATGTCGTTGCGGATACGGTTTGGCTGGAGGATGGGCTGCTCGAACCTCAGGAAGAGCCGGCCGTAGTAGGTCTTGGAGTCAGGAGAATAGTCGATCAGACCGTCCTGGGTGCGGTTGAGCACCCCGTTCAGGGAGATGATCCCGTCGGTCGATATGGGCTGACGGATCGAGATGATCGAGGAATAGCGCGCCCCCCGGGTGCTGAGCACCTTCGGGTCCCCGGTATCGGGGTCGATCAGTTCCTTGATGGACTGGTCGAAGT
>CAYUVJ010000096.1:0-7820 GCA_964447955.1 uncultured Gemmatimonadota bacterium | reverse complement strand
CTCCTTCAAGCCCATGTTGACAAAGGTCTCCCCCCCGTCGGTCGACTTGTAGATGCCGTCCCCCCAGGCGACGCTGTTGCGGTTGTTGGCCTCACCGGTCCCCACCCAGAGGATGTCCGGATCGGGCTGGAAGACGGCCACATCACCGATCGAAGCAGCGCCGTAGTCATCGAAGATCGGTGCCCAGGTGGTGCCGGCGTTCTTCGAGAGCCAGACGCCCCCCGAGGCCGAAGCCGTTAGCACGAAGCGAAAATCGTTATCGAGCGCCTCGATGTCCACGATGCGGCCGCTCATGTTGGCCGGTCCGATACTGCGCCAGTTCAGATCCCGGACCAGCGCCTCGCCCGCTGGTTGGGCCGCCGTGGGGGCGGTCCAGAGCAGCAGGATAAGCAGGGCGGTCCGTCCGTACCCTCTCGGTCTATGTGTCGCCATGTCCTCGATTCCTCCCCGGTTCGGGTCCTGATATCGATGTCAGACCCGCACTCAGCGGGCCACGCTGTTCATCAACGGGTTGAAGAGCAGTTTGAAGGTCGCATGGGTCTGGGCCCGGCGCTGCACCTGCAAGGGAAGCAGGGCCAGGGTGCCCTCTCCGTAAGGCATACTGGCCGCCCCGATCTTGCCAAAGATGATCTCGGGCGCCTGGATCCAGCCCGACTTGAGCGGATCGCTTTCCCCGAACTTCATAGCCACCGTCGCCCCCGGGTCCCCGAACACGGGAGCCGGGTCCAGCAGCATGTCGCTCGAGTACATAAGGTCGGTGACCGCCGGCATCCCCCAGGCCAGCGGGTGGGTGGGATCCACCTGGATCTCGAGGATGGAGCCCGGACACTGGAACTCGGAGCCCCGTCCGGCGGTGAAGGGGGTGTAGGGGGCCCCGAAGTGCTCCAGCAGGAGCTGGTTGGCACCGCCGAGGGTGACGATGGTGCCGCCGGAACGGGCGAACGCCTGCAGAGCCTGCAGGCCGCTCTCGGCGATGCCTCCCTGGTACTGCTCGGGAGAGTTGCGGCCGCCGGCCCCGTTCATGATGCTCGGCAGGCGGCTGCTGGCGAAGACGATCACATCGTACTTCGAGTGCAGATCACGCTGGTCCCGCACATCCTCGGGATGGATGGTGATCGGATCCCAGCCGAAGTCGTCGAGCACCAGCCGGGTCCAGCCCTCGTCCATGTTGCCTCCCCATTCCTGGTAGAGGGCCACCCGGGGGGCCCGTTGGAGCCGGCGGGTGGGGCGGACGTTCGAGGCGTAGGCGTCGATGCCCAGTTCGGCGGCCAGGGCCTCGACCTTCGCCCGTGCCCCCGAGCCGGAGACGGTGAAGGACCCGGCCGGCAGCGTCACCTCTCCGACCGTCACCGGCGCGTCCACCCGTCCGACCGTGGCGCCGTCGCGCAGCAGGCGCAAGGCGGCGGTGAAGGCGGCGTTCTGACGCCCGTCCAGCACGAAGCTGCTGCCCCGGCCGACCACCCGGCCGGGCATCACGGTGACCTCTTCGAGCGGGGCACCCCGCCAGCTGAAGGGCTCGTCGACAAAGACCGTCTCAACCCCCATCTGCATCCCCAGACTCCAGCCGGTCACATCGTAGGGCCTCACGTCGCTGGGATAGACCTGGGGTTCGAGGATGTCCTTGATCCAGTTGCGGAAGACCTGGGCCATGGGGATGACATAGGTGCCGGCCGGGTAGGAGATGCCGTCGGCGGTGAAGGGGGCCTCGGCCCGTTCGATGTGCGCCCCGCCCAGCCGCATGACCTGCAGGAACTTCGTCACCGTGGGCCGGTCGTGCTGGTCGGCCGGTACGATAACGGCAAAGGGACCGCCTTCCGCCCCTTTGGCCACGGTGCGCTGGTTGACCGCCCAGATACCCTCCAGCAGGTTCTCCCGCATGTCGGCGGCGGCGTCCAGGGTGGCCAGAGTGAATATGAGCTCGTAGTCGACGATGTCACGCAGCCGCCAGGTCCCCCCCGGCCAGGGGACCAGGTACTCGGGGGTAGCCGGAGCCTGGTGGGGCGGGCTCTCGACCGGGAAGGCCAGGTTGGCGCTGGCCATCTCGGTCAGCATACCGACCATGTTGTGCCACCAGCCGGTCCAGGCCATGGCGCCCTGCCACCAGTAGGTGTAGGTCTGTCCGTAGACCACCCCGGTCTTGCCGGCCTGGTCGAGGGCCTGACCCTGGTGGAAACCCAGCAGGCCGGCGGTGCGGTAGATCCAGGGATCGACATTGGGGTTAGGCGGGCCAGCGGCCGGCATCACGAACAGGCGGGCTCCCCGGTTGCCCATCTGATGTTCGTCCAGCCAGATGAGCGGGAACCAGTCATGATAGAGCACCCGGTTCAGGTGGCGGGTCTCCACCAGGGCTCCCATGTAGGCGTCCCGATTGTTGTCATGACCGGCATAGGGGTGGTAGAGCCACGGCATACGGGCCCCCTGGAACTCGGTCCCGGCGGTCTGGTTGTGCCAGTCCACCACCATGGCCTGCCCGTCCGGGTTCAGGCTGGGGAAGATCAGGGCCACCGTGTTGTCCAGGATGTTGCGCACGTATGGGCTGTCCTCGGTGGCCAGACGGTAGACCAGTTCCAGCACCATCTGGCTGGAGCCGATCTCAGTGGAGTGGATGTTCAGGGTCATGCAGACCACCGTCTTGCCCTCGTCGATGAGCCGCCTGGCCTCTGCCTCGCTCGTCACACTCGCCGGGTCGTAGAGTCGGCGGCTGATTCCCTTGATGCGCTCCAGGTCGCGCATGTTGGCCTCGGAGGTGACGATCACCACCGGGAACTCCCGCTGCTGAGTGGTGGCGCCGAGCACCTGTACGGTGACGCGGTCGCTGGCCCCATCGACGGTCTGCAGATAGCCCAGGATCTGGTCCCAGTGGGCCAGGCGGCCATCAGCCCCCACCGGGAAGCCGAGGTAGGCCTCGGGAGTGGGGATCGCTTGGGCATCGACCGGCCGGTTCGAGGTCAGGAGGACGGCCAGCAGGACGGCCGGCAGCAAGAGGAGGGAACGGGGCCGGGTCGGTGTGACGGACATGTCGGTGCTCCTGGATGGGGGGGCGGGCCGGCAGCACCAGGGCTGCCGCGACCTTCGGGGCAGCTGCGAGTCTACCGAGACTCCTGCTTCTTCTGCAAGCCCGGGGCCGGTGCCCTTCAACGGGTCGGCCCGCGGACCGAAAAGCCGGCTGGTAATGGCCGGTCGTCTGCGTTTGAATAGAAAGAGGTCCTTATCCGCTCCTGACGCGCTCGGAGGACGACATGCGCTCATGCCACTCCCGCATCCGGCGGACCCTGATCGGCGGTCTCCTGCTGCTTCCCCTGGTCGCCGCCGCCCCGCTCCTAGGCCCGGAGGCGTCCCGTCGGGACCCCTATCCCCGCCAGCCCGGGATCGACATCCTCCACTACGACTTCGGCCTCACCCTCTCTGACCTCAGCGACCGGGTCGCGGGGGAGACCGACCTGCGGGTGCACTTCCTGGCCGACGGACTGCCGGGGTTCGAACTCGACCTGGCCGGGGTGACCCCCGAGCGGGAGGGAAAGGGGATGACGATAGCTTCGGTCGAGGAGTGGTCTGCAGGCGACTGGGTCCCGGTCGCCTGGACCCACCGGCAGGATCGGCTGCGCCTCGAACCGGACATCCCGATCCAGCAAGGTCAGGAGCGCCGCTTCCGGGTCCGGTACGCGGGCGTGCCGGCCGACGGGCTCATCATCGGTCGCAACCGCCACGGGGACCGGACCTTCTTCGGGGACAACTGGCCCGACCGGGCCCACCAGTGGCTGCCGACCGTCGACCATGTGGCCGACAAGGCCACCTGTGCCTTCCTGGTGACCGCACCCGACCACTATCGGGTGATCGGGAGCGGAAGGCTGGATGCGGAGGACGACCTGGGGAACGGTCAGAAGCAGACCGTCTGGCGGTCGGGCGTGCCGCTGGCCACCAAGGTGATGGTCATCGGGGTGGCCGATTTCGCGGTCCAGGACCTGGGGACGGTGGCCGGCGTGCCGCTGCAGACCTGGGTCTACGTCCCCGACCGGGAGACCGGGTTCCGCAGCTATGCGGTGGCCGCCCGGGTCCTGCCCTTCTACGTGGAGACTTTCGGCCCTTTTCCCTATGAGAAACTGGCCAACGTCCAGTCCACTACCCGCTACGGTGGGATGGAGAATGCCGGGAACATCTTCTACTCCGAGAGCACCGGGGCCGGAGAGCGGGACCTGGAGGGGCTCTTCGCCCACGAGATCGCCCACCAGTGGTTCGGCGACTCGGTCACTGAGGGGGACTGGTGGCACATCTGGCTGAGCGAGGGCTTCGCCACCTACCTGACCCATCTCTACCTGGAACACGCCTATGGTCCGAAGCAGCTGGAAGACGGGCTGCGTCGGGACCGCAGCCGGGTGTTCGGCTGGAACCGCCGCCATCCGAACGCCCCGGTGATCGACACCACCATCACCGACCTGGACGAACTGCTCAGCACCAACTCCTATCAGAAGGGGAGCTGGGCCCTGCACATGCTGCGCGACGTGGTGGGGGACCGGGACTTCTTCGCCGGACTGCGGCGCTACTACACAGAATACCGGGACCGGAACGCGCTGACCGCCGACTTCCGCCGGGTCATGGAAGAGGTTTCGGGCCGGGACCTGGGAGCCTTCTTCAAGCAGTGGCTGTGGCGGCCGGGACACCCGGTCCTGGAGGTCACCTGGCGTCACGACCCGGTCGGTGGAGCGGTCGAGGTCGACGTGGTCCAGCGACAGCCCGGAGGGGCGTTCCGCTTCCCGCTGGAACTCGGGATATACAGTCAGGGCTCCGAGAGGCACCGGATCGACCGGGTGGCCGTGCGCGACGTGCGGGAACGCTTCCGACTTACAGTGGGGGCGCCCCCCGACTCCCTGGTGCTCGACCCGCGGGTGCGACTGCTCATGGAAGGGACGATCGCCCCCGAACCTCCGGCCGGTCCGCCCGGCGGTGCTCAGGGATACTAGCGCCGGTTCGGCTCAGCGCTTGCTACGACCGCGGAGACGCTCCAGGTCGCGGCGCTCCTTCTTGGTGGGACGGCCCTTGGTATCCACCCGGGCCCAGGGATCGGCTTTGAGCTGGGCGGCGAGGGCCTCCCGGGCTGCGTGCGAAGCCTCGGTCTCCTGGTAGAGACCCGCCGCCTCGGCTGCCGGGCCCCGGCGTTCTGAGAGGGCCTGGACCACGAGGACGTATTCGAAAGGACCTCTACGGACCCGGACCGTGTCCCCGGCGCGGACCGGCTTGGCCCGTTTGGCCCGCTGTCCGTTCACCTGGATCTTGCCGCCGTCGATCGCCTCCACCGCCTGGGAGCGGGTCTTGTAGAACCGGGCTGCCCAGAGCCAGCGATCGATACGCACGCTCTCGCCGCTTCGTTCCGTATTGCCGTTCGTATCCCTCATGAGAGGTGAATATACTGCTATCCCATGGCCGACCCGATCGACAATCCCGACGCAGTGCCGCGCTTCGACGAGCGGGACACCATGTTCGCCCGCATGGCCCGCCGGTCCGGGACCCCGGCCTACGAGGATTACTATCGGCTCCGGCCGGATCTCCAGCGCAGTGACGACCGGCTGCGTTCCCTGACCCCGCTGCTGCAGCCTGGGGCGCGTCACTATGATCCGACGCTCTCTCCTGAGGCCGACCGGCTCTTTGCCGCCATCGATGACCTCGGCCTTGAGCCCGAGAAAGTGTCCGCGTGGACGGTCCGCTTGCGTGAGAGCGACGACCTCGACCGGGAGGTGCGTCGTCTGCTGCGGAACCTGGGTGCGGTGGCTGTCGGAGTGGCTCCGGTCGACCCGGCCTGGATCTATACCCACAAGGGACGGCACGACGACGTATACGGTCGGGAGGTGAACCTGGACCACCCGCGGGCCGTGGTCTTCCTGGTCGAGATGGACCACACTGCGATGCGCTCCTCTCCCCGCGCTCCGACCATCCTGGAGTCGGCCCGTCAGTATCACCGGGCGGCTCAGATCGCCTTCACCGCCGCCGCGGTGCTCCGCGGACTGGGGGCACAGGCGAAACCGCATTACGACGCCCACTACGACGTCATCCTGCCCCCCCTGGCGGTGGCTGCCGGCCTGGGAGAGCTGGGCCGCAACAACATCCTGGTGGCCGACCGGTTCGGCAGCCGGGTGCGTATCGGGGCGATCACCACCGATCTGGATCTGCGGGAGGACGCCCCGGTCGACCTGGGGGTCCGCCGGTTCTGCGGTATCTGCCTCAAGTGCGCCGAGAACTGTCCTTCCCAGGCTCTTTCGCTGAAAGAGCCGGTACCGGTCCGCGGGGTCGTCAAGTGGCCGACCGACGACGTCCGCTGCTACGGTTACTGGCGGGCGGTGGGGACCGATTGCGGAGTCTGCATGGCCTGCTGTCCCTTCTCCCATCGGGACAACGCCTTTCACAACATGGTACGCTGGGCCGTACGCCGGATTCCGTCCGCCCACCGGATGTTCAAGTTCCTGGACGACCTCTTCTACGGCCGTCGCTGGACTGCGAAGAACGGGGGATCGAGATGAACGCAAGTGCAGGGAACGGATCCCGCTGGCGTCGCCTGTGGGCTCGTCTGCGGGGTCTGGCCACCGGTCTGGTCTTCTGGCTGGCCCGTCTGGTGCCTGGCGCCCGCACCCGCCGCGGCGCGGTTGTCGGGACCTATCTGGCCGTCCTGCTCGTGGCCGCCTGGAACGGCACCCTGCTGCGCAATCACTGGGGAGCGGTCCCGGACGCCCTGCTGATGGGGCTGATCGCGGCCGGTCTGCTGGCCGTGGGTACGGTCTTGGCGACCCTGGCTCTGACAGTGGCCGCCCGACTCCCGCGCTGGACCACCGGCGCCCTGGTGGCGGCCGTCATCGTGGTCCAGGAACTGCTCCAACTGCCGGGGCGGGGAAACGGGGTCCTCTTCTGGATGGTGGTGATGCCGGCCCTGATCGGCGGTACCGTGGCGGCGCTGACCGCTCCGGCCTTTCGGGACGCGCCTCGCTTCAAGCGTCTGCTGGTTCCGGCTCTGCTGGTGGCCGCCCTGGGGGCCTTCGTCTGGCTCTTCGTCTTCCTCTTCCAGCGCGGCACCGAGGAAGGTCTGCTCAAGGTGGCGGCGGCCGTGCACGAAGAGGTGCCGGTCCTGCAGGCCCCCGATCCCGGCCTGCCCGGACCCTACCGCGTGCGGACTCTCACCTACGGCAGTGGGGAGGATCCGCGGTCCGAGTATGGGGAAGCCGTCGACCTGAGAACGGAGCCGATCGACGCCAAGCCCTTCGTCAACCGCATCAAGGGCTGGAAGGCACGGCTGCGTAACAGCTACTGGGGGTACGACCGGCGGGCCTTCCCGGTCAACGGCCGGGTCTGGTACCCGGAGGGGGAAGGGCCCTTCCCACTGGTGCTCATCGTGCACGGCAACCATTCCATGCGCGACTATTCCGATCCCGGCTACGGCTACCTGGGGGAATTGCTGGCCAGCCGCGGTTTCATCCTGGTCTCGGTGGACGAGAACTTCCTGAACGGGGACTGGACGGAGAACTACCGGACCGAGAACGACGCCCGCGGCTGGGTGCTCCTGGAGCACCTGCGGGTCTGGCGAGCGTGGAACAGCACGGCGGATAATCTCTTCGCCGGCCGGGTGGACCTCTCCCGCATCGCCATCATGGGCCACTCGAGAGGGGGCGAGGCGGTGGCCGTGGCGGCCGCCTTCAACCGCCTCACCCACTATCCCGACGACGCCACCGTCACCTTCGACTACGGCTTCGACATCAGGGGGGTGGTGGCCATCGCCCCGGTGGACGGGCAATACCGGCCGGCCGACCAGTATACCCCGCTTGACGATGTGGACTACCTGC
>CAYUVJ010000095.1:0-7863 GCA_964447955.1 uncultured Gemmatimonadota bacterium | reverse complement strand
GCCGGACGACGGCACCTGGTCGGTCAGCTCCTGACCGAGAGTCTCCTGCTGGCCCTGGTGGGCGGCCTGCTGGGGATAGGGCTCGCGGCGGGCGGGGTGCGGGTGTTCGAACTCCTGCAGCCCGGAGGGATCCCCTTCCTGGACCGGGTGGGCCTGGACATGGGAGTACTCGCCTTCGCGGTCGGCGTAGCGATGTCCACCGGCATCCTCTTCGGTCTGGCCCCGGCCTGGCAGGCCTCCCGGCTCGGTCCGGGGCTCATGCTCCAGGATGATTCGGCCCGGAGCGGCAGCGGTCGACGGGGGAGCCGGCTGCGCAACGCGCTGGTGGTGGCTGAGATCGCCCTGGCGCTCATCCTGATGACCGGGGCCGGACTGCTCTTCAACAGCTTTCTCCGGCTGCAGTCGGTGGACTCGGGCTTCAATCCCGACGGGCTCGCGGTGGTGCGGCTCGACCTGGGGCGGAACGAGGAGGAGGCCGAGACCGCCCGTCGCCGCCAGTTCGACCAGCAGCTCCTGGACAGGGTGCGGGCCCTGCCCGGGGTCGAGGGAGCCGCCCTGGGCATCTCGGCCCCGTTCCACTACTTCCACGGGTTGGTGTTCGGATCGTTCGCCCGCCAGATGACGGCCGACGACGGGACGGTCGTGGAGGCGTTCACCGGCCGCTACCCGGTCACCCCCGGCTACCTCTCCCTGCTGGGCGCCCGGTTGCGCGGCCGGGAGCTGCTGCCGGAGGATGATAGCGCCTCTCCCATCCCGGCCATCATCAGCCAGACCCTGGCCGACCGGCTCTTCCCCGGGGCCGAACCGATCGGCCGGACCTTCGTCGAGAGCGAACGGACCTTCACCGTGGTGGGGGTCGTCTCGGGCCTCGTCTACTGGGGGCAGCGCTGGGGCACCAGCACCCAGATCTTCTTCCCCTGGGAGAGTGAGGACCCCTGGCGCAGTCTGGTCGTGCGGACCTCCGGGGACCCCGGGACCCTGCTCCCCGCCCTCCGCAACGCGGTCTGGGAACTGCGCCCCGACCTGCCGATCGAGACCTCGTACGCGCTGTCCGACCGGATCTCCGAGGCTCTGGTGTCGCCGCGTTTCTACACTCTGCTCGTGCTCACGTTCGCCCTCCTGGCGGGGATACTCGCGGCCACCGGGATATACGGCTCCATGCTCTACAGCGTGGGCCAGCGGCGGCGTGAGTTCGGGGTCCGCATCGCCCTGGGTGCGAGCCGCCGGCGGCTGGTCCGGATGGTCCTGCGACAGAGCCTGGTGCTCACGCTGGTCGGGGTGGTCATCGGACTGGCCGGCTCGGTCGCGGTCACCCGGCTGCTCGCGGGGATGCTCTTCGGTATCGGTCCCACCGACCTCCCGACCTACCTGGCCGTGGCGGCGGCGATGGGACTGGTGGCCCTTGTCGCGGCCCTGGTACCCGCCCTGCGGGCGGCCGCCGGGGACCCGGTGGAGGCCCTGCGGTTCGAGTGAGGCTTCATCCCGTCCGCGAAGCGGCCAGGATGGTCTCGAGGTCCAGGTCGGGGATGCGCTCGAAGTGCCTGAGGTTCCCGGTCACGAGGACCAGACCATGGTAGCGGGCGGTGGCCGCGATCTGCAGGTCGGCATCCGGAAGAGGCATCCCCTTCTGTTCCAGCAATGAACGGATGCGGCCGTATTCCCGGGCCACCGCGGCATCGAACGGGAGCACCGTGATCGCCGGGAGCAGGTGCCGCTGGATGTGCTCCAGGTGCCTCTCTCCCCCCCTCGCCCGCAGGGCGCCATGATAGAGTTCACCCAGACAGACCGCGCTGGTGAACTGCTCCTCCCGCGGGACGGTCCTCAACCACTCCAGGTAGCCGGCCCGGGGCCGGGGCTTCATGACCTCCGAGATGGCGTCGGTGTCGAAGAGCCAGGCCATCCTCAGCGGTCCTTCTCGTCCAGGTCGGGTGCAGGCCGGTAGCCGGTCCGGGGGTGCTCGGCCACGATCCGGACGATCTCGGCCGAACCCTTCCAACCGCCGGCCAGACTGGCCAGCCCCCCCTCGGGTCCGGCGGCCCGGAGCCTCTCCAGCCGCTCGGCATCCTCCGGCGGGACCAGCACGGCCACCGGCCGGTCGTGTCGGGTGAGCAGGACCTGTTCTCCCTGTTCGACCGCCCGTACGAACTCGGCCAGGCGGGCCTTGGCCCGGCTCAAGGGGATGCGGATCATGACGGCTCGCTCCAGGCTTGGGTCATATTGGTCATTATAACCTATTCTAGCCATGGCACACTCCCGGAGTCAAACGGCGACAACCAACTCCGGGCGAGGTCCGTTTGGGTAGATAGGACCCTGAACGGGATGTAGATCCCTGACGACCCTTCTCTGGAGCTTCCCAAATGCCTCCTGCAGCGTCTCCCTCCCCCTTCCCCCGACGTACTGAATGCCTCTTCTCCCTCGCCCTGGTCGGTTCCCTCCTGGCCGCCGCCTGCGGGCACGACACGGTCGGTGGACCCGGTGACTGGCGGTCGGAGACGGTCACAGTCGACGGAGTGCGGACGATCCGGACCCTGGGCGGTTCGGTCTGGCCCGGCCCGGCCCGGCTGGTCGAGGAGGTGGTCATCAGTCCGGCGACCGCCGGTGAGGCCGGACTGTTCGGGCGGGTGGACAACCTGGCGGTCGGCAACGGCTGTATCTATGTGGTGGACAGTCTGGGTCCGGTGGTGCGGGTCTTCGACCTGGACGGCCGCCACCTGCGGGACATCGGCCGTCGGGGGGACGGCCCCGGGGAGTTCAACCGGCCCCGGGCGGTGGCTGTCCATCCGCTCGACGGGCGCATCTTCGTGCGGGACGGTCGCGGCGGGCGGATCAACGTCTACGCCCCGGACGGTTCCTTCCTGGAACGCTGGCCGCTGTCCGGTACCACCTCCATGGGGTGGCACATGCGGATCCGACCCGACGGGGTGGTGCTCACTCCGCAGGTGCTCGACTTCAACGCCCCGCTCGAGGAATGGCGTACCGGCATCGTGGGCTTCGGTCCGCAGGGGGCGGTCGGGGACACCATCCCCATCCCCCGCTACGACTTCAAGGACCAGTGGGTGACCGCCGTGGAGGAAGGGTCACAGGGCATGGACGCCAGTCCGGTCCCGTTCTCCCCCTCGGTGGTCTGGGCGTTCGGTCCGGATGGCTCGATCGCCAGCGGAGTGGGGACATCCTACCGGTTCGAGGTGCGGCGTCCCGACGGAACGGTCCTGGGCATCGAACGCCGGGCCGAACCGGTCCCGGTGCAACCGGCCGAGCGGTCGTGGTGGGAGGCCTGCACGACAGCGGGATTCCATGAGATCCAGCCCGGCTGGGCCTGGAACGGTCCCCCCATCCCGACCACCAAGCCGCTCTTCAACGACCTGCTCCTCGATGCGTCCGGACGTGTCTGGGTCCGTCGTCCCGGACCCGGGGTGACCTTCGAGGACCGTTTCACCGATCCCTACCGGAACCCGAACGAGGCCTTCCTGCATCCCTATTGGGGTGAACTGCCGACAGTGGACATCTTCGACCTGGAGGGCCGCTACCTGGGGGAGGTCTCCCTGCCGAAAGGGATAGGCTGGCAGCCGCCCATGACGGCCCGTCTCTACGTTGAGGCTGACCTGGTGGTCGCCCTGGTCGAGGAGGAGGACGGCACTCCCACGGTCCGGAGGTACCGCCTGGTGGTGGAGACATCCGACCGGTAGAGCAGAAGCAGCCATTCAGACGCTGAACAAGGGGCCCCGATCAGGAGATCCAATAGCGCTCGCTGTCGACGATCCTCCATGCGGCAGCTTCTCGACGTACGATCAACCGCCAGCCACCTGCGGCCCGCCCGTGCCAGTAGTAGCCGGCCTCGATGGTCACACTCTCCGGGTCACGGTAGTGGATGTGTCCGACCCGGTACTTTATGACCCGCCGGCCGGTGGCGCGTTCGAAGTAACCGCTCTTGCCCTCCCCCAGTTCGCAGTCCGCATCCCGCACGAAAGGCCGTCCCAGATCGGACAGTCGTGCGGTCAGCTCCGGACCTGCATCCGACTGCAGGGGTGGCGGTTGGTGATCCACATCCTCGAGACCGTCATGGATCAGCAGGACGATCCCTTCTGCCTCCATGGGCAGACCAGCCTGGGCTACCGTCATGTACCGCACGGCGGTTTCCCGGATGGCCAGAAACTCATCAGGGTCCAGGGTGAAGCGGGAGTGGATGCTCTCCTCCCTGATGCGAGCGATGGCGGCATCGACTTCCTGCTGGAGACCCTGGACGTCGTGGACGGGCAGACCCAGGCGTTCGATGAGTCCGTTGAGCAGGTCCCGGTGCTCGCTCAGATAACGGTGCAGGGCCAGCGTGTCCAGGGAGGTGATACGCCAGGCGATGGCCTCGCCGAAGGCGGCGGCCAGCTCCAGCGCCCACTCTTCGGTCGGTTCATGCCCATAGACCCGGCTCAGCAGACGGACGCGCTCCTCGAGCGGTCGTCGCAAGTCGGCGAAGACCTGCTCGGGGAGCCGGTCGTTGACCAGCCGGTAGCCGCCCGCAGCCGGGTCGGGCCCATAGATCCGGGACCAGTAGCGGGTGGCCTGATAGTGGGCCCGGGCCAGTCCCCAGAACTCGTCGGCCAGCGCGAACTCCCATACTCCGTCCCGGTCCAGGTCGATGGGGCTGACCGAGGTGTCGCTGTGGAAGGTCTCCCGGATCCCCCGGTCGTCACGCCCGGTCCGTATCTCATAGATCGCCCCGCCCGAGGCGGCGGCCCCGTTGCCGCCCGTGACGTGTTCCACGAAGAGGTCGGGGTGACCGTTGCGGTCGAAGTCGTCCAGATGGATCGCGGTGGCGAAGAGGTCGAGCCCGGTCCCGCCGACCCGGGTCCAGACCGGACCGCCCGGCAGCACATCCCGGAACCAGACCTCCAGGCTGTCGGGAGCGTCGGTGAAGGCCCCGCTGCCCGGGAACCCGGGCGAGCGCAGGAAGGCCAGCCGCAGGATCCGGGACGGTTCCCGGAAGGTGCCCGGGACACCGAGGTGGAGGGTATCACCCACCGACACCCGGTGCAGGGGCATACGGGGCTGGTCCTGCGCCTGGACGGTGCAGGAGAGGAGGAGCCATCCCGCGGTGAGTCCGAGGAAGCGTCGGACCGCCCCCTTCATCTTCCGGTCGCCGGGCATCTCACGCCTCCATCCGGAGCGCAGGTCATCCCACTATAGGGACGGATGCGGCGGTTGCACGTTCAGTTCCTCACTTCTCCAGCAGGAAGCGCCGGAAGAAGTCCTCCATGGCCCGGAACGAGATCACCCAGCGCTCGTAGAGCAGCGAGTCGTGCACGTCGTCCGGATAGACGATCAATTCGTAATGGACCCCGTGGGCCCGCAGCAGCTGCACCAGTCCGGTGGTCTGGGAGAACTCCACGTTCCGGTCGTCGTCGCCGTGGATCAGCAGGACCGGCGAGGTCCAGGTGTCGATAGCGGCGATGGGTGAGGACTGGTAGGAGACGCTGGCCGAGTCGATCGAACTCCCCCACAGATGGACCCCGGCCAGGTCGACCCCGGCCGAAAAGATGTCGGAGTTGCGGGCCAGTCCCTGGGCGGTCAGCAGCCCGCCGTAGGAGAGCCCCCACAGGCCGATCCGGGTGGTGTCCACGTTCGCATGGCTCTTCAGGAACCGCCCGGCGGCCTGCACGTCCTGGTACTCGGAGTTGCCGCGGCTCCCCCGGTCGGGGGCGTTGCGGAAGGTCCGCCCGTAGCCGATCCCGCTGCGGTAGTTGACCGAGATGACGATGTAGCCCTGCGAGGCCAGGTACTGGTTGATGGCATAGGCCATGTGGTAGAAGTGCCGATAGTGGTAGCCCAGCAGCATCTGGCGCTGGGGCCCGCCGTGGGTGAAGAGGATGGCGGGACGCTTCTCGCCGGCCTTCAGGTCGGCCGGCAGGAAGAGTTGGTTATGGAACTCCAGCCCGTCCTCGGCGGTCAGCATCACGTTCTGCGGGACCACGTGAGAGGCGGCCGGGAAGGGCGGCCCCAGGCTCGGGAAGACCACCCGCGGGTCCCCCCCGTCGGCGTCCACCACGGCCACCGAGAGCGGCCGGTCCCAGGCGGCGCTCAGCATGGCCAGCCAGTCGCCGGAGCCGGGGACGGCCGGATAGGTCTCGATCTCCTCCCCCCGGGTGATCTGCTTGTTGCGTCCTCCCCGGACCCGGGTCCGGTAGAGGTGCCGGCGGTCGATGTCGTCGGCGTTACTGGTGTAGTAGATCCACTCCCCGTCGGGGGAGAGGTTCATGAACTCGGCCAGCCCCTGCCCGGGTGTCAGGTCCTCGGGCTCGGCCCGGCGCCGCCCCGGTTCCACCGGCAGGGAGAACCAGTGTCGCCAGTCGTCCTTCTCGACCTGGAAGACGACGTGCTCCCCCACCCAGAGCAGGCCGCGGATGGCGGTGAAGACGGTATCCCCCGGTTCGGTCCGCCAGAAGGTCTGGCCATGGCCGGTAGCGATGTCCGCCGTCCAGAGTTCCAGCGAGTGACCGCCGGGGAAGGCGGTCTGGTTCAGTCCGTCAGGGAGCGTCTCTTCTTCCTCCTCCTCGAACATCCCGGGACGCATCCGTCGTCCGCCGCTGATCCCGCTCTGCTGGCCGAAGGCCTGGCCGGGACGGCGGACGAAGGCGATCCGGGTCCCGTCGGGCGACCAGGAAGGGCCGGTGTCGCGGTCCACCCCGGGAGCCAGGTAGTTCACCCCGGGGACGGCGGTGTCATAGACACCGATGTAGGAATGGTCGTCCCGGTAAGTGGTGAAGGCGATGTAGCGGGAGTCGGGCGACCAGACCGGTCCGCTGTTGCGGCCCCAGGCCAGGAAGAGGGGCTCGTCGGGCATCCCCTCGCGCAAACGGGCCTCCACCGGGTCGACCGGATAGCGGTGGATCTGTCCCTCCCGCACCACCAGCACCCAGCGGCCGTCCGGGGAGAGGGTCGGGGAACCCCCTGCGGTGATCCGCCAGGGTTCTCCTCCGTCGGTGCGCACCGCCCAGACACTCCGCTCGGCACCGGTCGGTGCACTGCGCACGTTGGCCACCCAGCCGGTGCTGTTGGGGGCGTGCCCCCGCACGAAGACCAGGACCCGGCCGTCGTCGGAGATGTGCAGGTCGGTCAAGTCGACCCCGTCGTCGCGGGTGTTCCCGGTCATCGGTACAGGGGCGAAATCGGGCGCGGCCGCGGTGAAGACGTTGCGGCGCCCCCGTTCCCAGGAGAGCCAGGCGATCCGCTCCGCCTTCCGGGCGGCCACCAGTTCGTAGGGATAGGCCGGGGCCAGGACCCCTTCGATGGTGAAGGGGACGGCCGGGGTGGATGGGGCGGCCGCCCGGCGCTGGGCCAGGGTCCCGGTCGAGGGGACCAGCAGGACCAGGGAGGTCAGCAGGATCGTGGTTGTTCTCAGCCTGGGTCGCATCTTTATCGCTCTCCTGTCTTCACACATTCCGTACCGACGTTCTAACCGCAGCTCACGAAAATCTCCGTAACGCCCCCGGGCACCCCTCTCCCGGGTATCCCGCCCGTTCAGTACCGCCAGCTCCTCAGATCGGCTCCCCGTGGAGCGGTGCGGCGGATCTGCTCCAGGATCTTGGGCAGGTACATGGTGTTGTAGCGCAGCCGGGAGATGGCGTTGGGCTGGTCCGGGTCGCCGTTCCAGCAGTGCTCGGCCCGGTCGCCATAGGTCACCTCACCTGCGTAGTAGGGGTTGCGGGTGCTCTTCAGGAACTCCTCCATCAGGTAGACCGCGTTGTTCAGATAGTAGTTGTCCATATCCCCGACGTGGATGTGGATCTTGCCGACCAGTTTGGGGCCCAGGGTCGCCCAATCCCGCTCCAGGATGTACCGCAGGTCGTAGTTCTCCTTCCAGTAGTCGGCCAC
>CAYUVJ010000094.1:6371-7928 GCA_964447955.1 uncultured Gemmatimonadota bacterium | reverse complement strand
AGTTCACTGTCCCGGTCTCCTCCCAGCTCGGTCTCTTCCTGGCCTTCACCCTGGCCTTCGCCATCAAGGTGCCCCTCTGGCCCTTCCACACCTGGCTGCCCGACGCCCACGTCGAGGCCCCCACGGCCGGTTCGGTCCTCCTGGCCGGGGTGTTGCTGAAGATGGGGACCTATGGTCTGCTCCGCTTCTCCATCCCTCTCTTCCCCGTGGCCGCCTCGCTGGCCCTGCCCTGGATCGGGACCCTGGCGGTCATCGGCATCCTCTACGGCGGGCTGGTGGCCTGGGTCCAGAAGGACATCAAGAGCCTGGTCGCCTACTCCTCGGTGGCCCACCTGGGATTCGTGGTGCTGGGTTCCTTCTCCTTCCGGACCGAGGGTATCGCCGGGGCTATCCTCCAGATGGTCAACCACGGACTCTCCACCGGCGCCCTCTTCCTGCTGGTCGGCTACATCTACATGCGGCGGCACACCCGTGATATCGATGAATTCGGCGGCTTGGCCAAGGTCATGCCCCGCTATGCCGCGATCCTGCTGGTGGTGGCCTTCTCCTCAGCCGGGCTCCCCGGCCTGAACGGGTTCGTGGGCGAGTTCCTCATCCTGCTGGGGGCCTTCCGGACGGTGCCGGTGCTGGCCGTGCTGGCCGTCCCCGGGGTGATCATCGCCGCTCTCTACCTGCTGCGCCTGCTGCGGGGGGTGCTGTGGGGTCCGCTCACCCGTGAGGCCAACCGGGGGTTGCACGACCTCGACCTGCGAGAGACCCTGGTCATGGTCCCGCTGCTGGTCCTGATCGTATGGATCGGGGTCTATCCCCGTCCCTTCCTGCGCCTGGTCGAACCGACCGCCCAGCGGATCGCGGTACGGATGGCCGTGGTGCGGGGCGAGCCCCTGCCGCCACCGCCGCCATCCGAGCACGAGATGACGGCGGCCTCCGACCTCGCCGGGACCGGGAGGGCGGCGCGATGAGCGGCCCCCTCTACTCCTGGACGGCCGTGACGCCGGCCCTGGTGGTGCTGGCCACCGCCGTGGTGGTCATGCTGGCCGATCTCTTCGACCGTCCGGGCAACCGGCGGATCCCCCTGCTGGCGCTGGCCGGTCTGACGGCCGCCTTCCTGGTCACCCTGGCCGGGCGCGGCGGACCGGCCGAGGATGCCTTCAGCGGCGCCTGGCGGCTCGACGATTACGCCCGCTACTTCTACCTGCTGGTGACGGCGGTCGCCGGCGTCACGGTGGTGCTGACCCTGGGTCACGAGGACCGGCGGGGGCGCTTCCCCGGCGAGTACTGGACCCTGCTGCTCTTCTCGGTGGTCGGCATGATGGCCATGGCCTCGGCCGGCGACCTGATCACCCTGATCATCGGTCTGGAGACGATGAGCCTGTGCGCCTACGTTCTGGTCGGGCTCAACCGCCACGACCCGCGCACCAGCGAGGGAGCCCTCAAGTACTTCCTGCTGGGGGCCTTCGCCTCGGCCTTCCTGCTCTACGGTACCGCCCTGGTCTACGGTGCCGCCGGGTCGGTCCGTTTCACCGACGTGGCCGCTCTGGTGGCCCGCGACCCCGG
>CAYUVJ010000094.1:0-6361 GCA_964447955.1 uncultured Gemmatimonadota bacterium | reverse complement strand
TCCCGCTGCTGCTGCAGGCCGGGGCCGGGTTGCTGCTGGTCGGTCTGGGCTTCAAGGTGGCCGCCGTCCCCTTCCACATGTGGGCCCCCGACGCCTACCAGGCCGCCCCCACCCCGATCACCGGTTTCATGGCTACGGCCGTCAAGGCGGCCGGTTTTGCCGCCCTGCTGCGCGTCTTCGGCATCCTGCTGCCCGGGGACACCGTCGGTCTGCGCGACCTGCTCTGGCTCATCGCCGCCCTCTCCATGCTGCTGGGCAACCTGGCCGCCGCCCGGCAGGCCAATCTGAAGCGGATGCTGGCCTACTCCAGCATCGCGCATGTGGGCTACCTGCTGACCGCTGTGCTGGCCAGCCGTCCGGGGATCAACCCCCTGGGGGGCACCGCGGTGCTCTACTACCTGGGGGTCTACGCCCTGATGACCCTGGGGGCCTTCGCCGTGCTCGTGCTGGTGGGACGGCCCGGCGACCCGCGGGAGACCCTCCCCGATTTCGCCGGTCTGGCCGGCACCCGCCCCGGGCTGGCCCTGGCCATGACCGTCTTCATGGTCAGCCTGTCGGGCATCCCTCCGACGGCCGGGTTCTTCGGCAAGTTCTACGCTTTCGGGGCGGCCGTGGACGCCGACCTGGTCGGCCTGGCCGTCATCGGCGTACTGACCAGTGTGATCGGAGTCTTCTTCTACTTTCGGGTGGTCGTCCACATGTACATGAAGCCGGCCGAGAAACACGTCGAGCCGGGGACCCGTCCGGTGTGGGCCGGCGCGGTGGTGGTGCTGCTGGTCCTGCTGGTGCTCATCGCCGGCATCTTCCCTGAGAAGTTCCTGACCCTCGCCCGGGCCGCCTTCCTGAGTCGGCTCACCTAGATGATGGAGTGAACATGGCCGACCGGATCGCGCATTTCGAGACCAGCCTGGGGAATTTCGAGATCGAGCTCTTCGAGGAGCGGGCCCCGAAGACCACCGGCAACTTCATCGAGCTGGCCGGCCAGGGGTTCTATGACGGGCTGGTCTTTCACCGGGTGATCGGCGGCTTCATGATCCAGGGAGGCTGTCCCCAGGGCAGCGGAACCGGTGGCCCGGGCTATCACATCGAGGACGAGTTCCATCCCGAGCTGCGTCATGACGCCGTCGGGATCCTCTCGATGGCCAACGCCGGCCCGAACACCGGCGGCTCCCAGTTCTTCATCACCCTGGCCGCCACTCCCTGGCTGGACGACCACCACGCCGTCTTCGGCCGGGTGCACAGCGGTCTTGAAGTGGTGCAGGCGATCGGGCAGGTGGCCACCGACCGGCGCGACCGTCCGGTCGAGGACGTGACCATGACCCGGGTGATCATCCAGGAGGTCTGATCAACCCTCGACCGGCGGCTCCTCCCTCTCCGGCTGGACCTGTTCAGCGACCGCCGGTATCGGACGGCTCCGGCCCGTCCTGACCAGTACCCATCCGACCAGTGCTCCCACCACCGTGGGGATCATCCAGGCGAAGCCGCCCGCGGAGAAGGGAATGGCCGCCACTGCCCGGTTGAGGAAGGCGATGGGCAGCCCGGCCGCGGTCAGGGCGTCGGGGACACTGGTCAGCAGGGCACCCACGACCGCCCCGGCGTAGATGGTCCGGTCGGCCACCGGCCGGCCGATCATCGTGAGTACGATCAGGGCGATGGCCACCGGGTAGACGGTCACCAGCAGGGGGACGGCCACGTTGACGATGGTGGTGACCCCGACGGTGGCGAAGACGCCGCTGAAGACCACCGTGATGACCGCGATGAGCTTGTAGCTCAGGCGTTCCCTCGAGAGGTGGCTGAAATAGTCGGCCACGGTGGCGGTCAGCCCGATCGAGGTGGTCAGACAGGCCAGGCTGACGGCCAGCCCCAGGGCGAACTTGCCGGTGCCCCCCATCAGCCCCTCGGCGATAGCGATGAGCAGATCGGTCCGCTCGATCGACTGGGGGTGGATAGAGCTGGAGGTGGCCCCCAGGTACATCAGCCCGCCGTAGACCAATCCCAGCCCTACCGCCGCGATGACCCCGGCCATCGAGGTCATCCGCACCTGATCCTTCACGTTCGAGTAGCCCTTGAACACCAGGGCGGCGATGACGATCTCGGCGAAGACGATCGAGGCCATGGCGTCCATGGTCTGGTAGCCCTCACGGAACCCGCGGCCGAACGGCCCCTCGAGACCGACCTCGATCGCCGAGCCCAGGGGGGTGAAGACCCCCTTGAGAATGATCCAGGCCAGGGTGATCACCAGGAAGGGGGTGAGGAACTTCCCGATCTTGTCCACCACCGCCGAGCGGTTGAGGGCGAACCAGAAGGTGATGCCGAAGAAGACCAGCGAGAAGATGGCCGGCGGGAAGGCCGGCCAGGAGGGACGGATGCCCAGTTCGAAGGCGGTGGCACAAGTCCGGGGGATGGCCAGCAGGGGCCCGATAGCCAGGATGACCACGATGCTGAGCACCCGGCCGAACCAGGGGTTCACCCGCCGGCCCAGGTGTTCGACGGTCCCCCCCGCCCGGGCGGCGGCCATGATGCCCATCAGGGGCAACCCGATACCGGTGATGAGGAAACCGAGCAGGGCCCAGGGCCAGGCGGTACCGGCCAGCAGACCCATATAGGGGGGGAAGATCAGGTTCCCCGCCCCGAAGAACATGGCGAAAAGCGCCACCCCCACCACCAGCACGTCGTTGTTCGTCTTACGCATCAGGCTTCCTCTTCCATCGTGGACAACGTCCTCATCTCAGATATATCTCGAGCGGTCATCTGTGCAGCGTGTCGTAGAGCGGCTGCGCCGGATGGAGCAGTCCCCCGCCTTCGGCCACGGTGACGGCCAGGATCCGGATCTCCCCGTCCTGCGGCAGGGTCAGGGTGCGGCTGGCGCGCGGGACGCGGAGACAGTAGGCGAAGAGGTTGGCGTAGGCATAGGGTTCGTTCACTCCTTCCCCGTCATGGCGGTGGGAGGCGAACCAGGCCACCGGAGCCCGGCGGATGAATCCCGGGGTCAGCCCGCCGTAGACCTCTACGGTGCGGGTCCGGGCCGGACGGTTCCGTTCGGGGTCGGCCGGTATGGTCTCCTCCCGGCGTTCCCAGATCCGGTTGTCCCACTGGCCGATATACCCGCTCCAGTCCTGGATGGTCAGCTCCACCGGGGTGTTATTTACCTGGAAGACGGCCCGGCGGTCTCCGTTCACGGCGGCGGCCAGGATGTAGATGCGGTCGAACCCGCCCTCGGGCAGGGTGATCCGCTGTCCCCGGGCCACCACCGCATCGGGACGTTCCCCCCCGCCGTCGGCCAGCCGGAAGCGGATCCCGCCGTACTCGAGTACGGCCGGCAGCATCTCGGCCGGCAGGGAGCGTCCCGCCTCGTCCATCCCCGCGACCGTCCGGGTGGAGTCCCGGCTCGAGACGACCCGGTCGTAGGGCAACTCCACCGCCCGGTCACGAACCGCCGCCGCCCGTTCCGCGGGAGCGCCCGGCTTGAGGGTGAAGGCCCGGACCTGGTAAGGACCCAGGTCGACCATCAGCCGGCCGTCGGTCACGGTCGCCGGTCCGATCCGCCGCTCCTGGCCGTCGACCTCCCGGGCGGAGCGGACCCCACCGGCGAAGGTGATCCCGACCTCTGAGGCCGGACGGCCGTCGAGTTCGACCAGGCGGACCACCACCTCGTCGCTCTCCTCGGCCTGCTTGAGGGCCAGCACCCGCACCCGCGGGTCGCTGACCTGCAACAGCGAGAACTCCTCACCCAGCGATCCGCCGTGCTTGGGGCTCTCGAAGGCCAGCAGGGGCTGGTTGAGGCGCAGGGCCTGCCAGTTGGTCCCCTCCCGGCGCCAGTCGCCGGCGTGCCCGGCCAGCCCGTAGACGAACTCGTGGTGGCCCCAGTCCTGGGTGGCCTGATCGGGGTAACTGCGCGTGATGCCGGGGCTGTAGAGCAGGGTCAGCCGCAGGGTCCGGTCGTCGGGCTTGTCGGAGCCGTATTTGCAGTCGGAGAGAACGGTCACGCCGAACTCCCCGCCGGTGTCGGTCAGGTCGAACCACTGGTGCGAGGGGACCTCGTACTTGATGGAGTCGTTATTGGCCCTCTGGATGGTCCCGATGTCCCAGTTATAGGTGGCCAGCGGGTTGGCGGCGGTCAGCGGGAAGGTGGCCTTTAGGGCGGTCTCGCCGATCGCCCAATCGATGACGTTGGCCACCTCCAGCCGGTCGCCGGCCCCGCCGGCGGCCAGCCGCAGGGTCTGCACGAAACGAGATCCTTCGGCCCGGCGCTCGATCTCCAGGGCGACCCGGACCGGTCCCTCTTCCACCACCCGCACCCGGGCGGGGCCGCCGACGTAGCCCCGCGGGGGCCGCTGCTGGTCGGCCCAGTCCATGTTCCAGGCCGGCCACTGGACGGGCCGGTTGTGCTGGAAGGCCAGCCGGGCGGGCGCGGCCAGCAGTTCCCGCTCCAGCCGCCGGTCGTAGATGCCGGCGATGTCGCCGTTGCGGTCGATGCGGACCCGGTAGCGCTCGTTCTGCAGTTCGGTGGGCGTCACCCGGAGGGTGCCGGCGGCGGGGGGCGCCCCCGAGGGCCGCACGTCGTAGACCGCCCAGCCGACCGAGGGGACCCGGGCCAGGAAGAGCACCCGGTCAGTCCCGTCGGGGCCGGCGACCAGCTGGGCCGGGACCTCCCGGTCCCCTGGGCCGAAGACCCGGACCGAGGCCGGGGTGCCCTCCGGGAAGCGCACCTCGGCCTCCACCACGTCCTCCCGCTCGATGTTGAGCGGATTGTAGACCACCACCGGAGTGCCGTGGGTGCGGGTGTCGAGCAACGAGGACACTCCCTCGACGGCGCTGGTGGTCACGGCCGCGAACTGGTTGAGAGCCAACACGGCGTCGTTCCAGGAGTACTCGTAGGCCTTGGGGATGCTGGTCCCGGGCAGGATGTCGTGGAACTGCAGCCCCATCACCAGGGTCCAGGCGTCGTTGAGCCGCTGCCGGGGATAGGGCCGGGCGTCCAGCCAGGCGGCCGCCACCGAGGCCTTCTCGGCCGCCTCGGCCAGCACCTCGTTCTGGCGGTTCCAGCGCTTCACGTAGGTCTGCGAGGTGATGGAGCCGGCCGAGTGTTCGATCAGCAGCAGGTCCCCCCGGTAGCGAGGGAGCCGCGCCCGCTCTTCGGGAGTGATGTCCAGGAACATCTCCTCGGCCGTGGCCGAGACCACATGCAGCGGACCGTCTCCCATCATCTCGGGCGGACCGGGTTCGGGCGGTTCCTGCTGTCCCCGCACGCGGGGGGGCGGGATGAGGGCCTCGGTGCCGGTGACGGTGGCCTCCATCAGGCGGACCGAGTCCTCGGTCGGCGCCCCTCCGGTGTCCCCGGTGCCGTAGTAGTGGTAGTCGGTGTAGACCCCGCTCTGCGCCCCGTTGGCCTCGACCCGCTCGATCCACTCGGTGCTCTCGCTCAGGTCCTCCCGCACCTGGCTGCCGTAGCTGAGCGGGTTGAGGGCCGCGATCACGCTGGCCCCGTCCAGTCCCTCCCAGACCCCGACGTTGAAGGGGATGCCGTGGGCCGACTTCCACGAGAGCTTCTGGGTGGAGAAACCGGTGATGCCGCAGTGGGCCAGGATGCTGGGCAGGGAAGCGGGGAACCCGAAGCAGTCGGGGAGCATGTACTCGGCGCTGGTCTTCCCGAACTCGTGCCGGAAGTACTGGGTGCCGTAGAGGATCTGCCGGACGAGCGACTCGGCCGAGGGGACGTTCACATCGCTCTCCTCCATGGCCGAACCGGAGGGGAACCAGCGCCCGGCCGCCACATAGTCCTTCACCCGCTCGTAGGCCGCGGGGTAGTACTCCTTCATCATCCGGTAGCGGTTGGCCCCGCTGAAATTGAAGACGTAGTGCGGGTATTTCTCGAAGAGCTCGAAGTTGGTGTACATCGTCTTCGGCAGGTACTCCGAGATGGTCGTGGGATAATCCCAGCGCCACTGGGTGTCCAGGTGGGCGTAGCCGACCACGTAGAGGGTGGGCTCGCTCGAGAGGTCGGGACGGGCCCGGCCGCAGGCGGTCAGGGCGAGGCCCGGCAGGAGGAGCAGCAGGGCGAAGGCCAGGGGATGTACCGGGAGCTCGGAGCGGGAGCGACGTGACCGCGACATGGCAGGACCCTCCACCAGGGGAGACAAGAGACGGACCGCACGACGGGAGGACACGGTGTGTCCCCACGATTGATGATACCACCTGGCGGGGGCGGTCTTCAGCGGGCTTGCAGCGCCACGCGCACCACGCGGACCTCTCCGCTGCGCTCGTCCACCTCCACCTCGGCCAGGTGGGCGAGGTAGGTGCCGACGTCGAAGCTGCAGGAGACCCCCCAGCCCCGGCCGCTCGGCCCCGCCGTCCTAGGTTA
>CAYUVJ010000093.1:0-7945 GCA_964447955.1 uncultured Gemmatimonadota bacterium | reverse complement strand
GAAGGTGAAGGAGATCCTGAGTTCTTCGGGCAGATAATAACCGGCCAGCACCTGGTAGAGGGATTTGGTGAGCGCCAGGTGGGGGAGTGCCTTCAGGAATACCGGGGCGAAGTAGGCGCTGATGTCCGAATACGGTTTCTGCAGGCAGGGGTACATCTTCTCGAACCGCACCCGCTCCCGTTCCATGAACCGGTCGAAGCCCTGCTCCTCTCCCGGGAAGACCCGCCTGATCTCCTTCCGCATCTTCTCGGGATCGGTGCTGGGTAAGAAGGAGAAGTCCTGGTGAACGAGTTCGTACATCGGATCGAGCAGCCGGAAGTCCATGTAATCATCCGACGAGCGACCGGTGATCTCGAAAATGCTGTCGAGCAGGAACTTCATCATGAGGAAGGTCGGCCCGATGTCGTGACTGTAGCCGTCGAGCTTCAGTTCACCGTTCCGTCCGCCGACCTGCCCACGCTTCTCGAGCACGGTGACCTTGAAGCCCCGATGGGCGAGGATCATGGCGGCCGTGAGGCCACCCGGTCCCGCGCCGACGATGATGACCGATTTCTGCCCTGCATTCCCTGCAGTCATTCGGAAAGCCTCCTGGTAGAGCGAGAACATAACGAGAGTGTCTGACCTGGCTTCGTCCTGCTGATCAGCCGAGCGGGCCTGTCTCCCCCTCTACGGCTTCGAGGATCGCTCCCGACTCCACCAGTTCAGACAGGAAGTAAGAGATTCGAATTGCGCCGGCCGCCGGCAAACAGCCTCCTTCTGCCCTTCTTGACCCCTCTTGACCCCTTCTGACTCTTCCCGTGCATCGTTCTGCCCCCACGCCGGCATCGTGGGGTGACCATTCCAACTCATTATCCACCCTTCGCTCCCTGAGGCAAGCTCCTGCGTCCTATTCAGCCGCCCGACCGGGCAGACCTCGACCTGGGGAGCGCTTCTGATCATCTATCGGGAGAGGGCTCACCAGGGGATATCAGGCGTCCGGGAGGGATTGACTCGCAGCATCTTGGGCAGCGTGAATACGACATGGTGGTGAGCGACCGGAAGCAGACGCTCCTCGATCAGTCACGCCGCCCCAACTGCGGCCGGGCACGTTCAGTCCGCCTGACCGGCTGATAGCTTCCCTCAGCCCCTGATGAATATGCGGAGTGCTTCGGGCTGCTATTGAGCACTAAGTCGGCGACAAATCTACAAGCTCTCGCTGCACGACTGCCTCAACTCAGCATATTCCTGCACTTTGCATATCCCCGGCATTTGCACGTGAACGGCAGAAGTCGCTCGTGACCGCATTCGTCCTGATGGCGGCCGGGCCCCCGGGGCCCGGCCGCGGGGGCGAACATACTCCGAGGTGGCGGAGGCCCGGAAGGTCTACTGCACGTTCAGCACCCGCATCGGGTCGACCTTCGTCGCCCGACGGGCGGGCAGCCAGCTGGCCAGCAGGGCGGCGCCGGTGAGGACCACCAGGGCGGCCAGGAACGAGACCGGTTCGAAAACCCCGATGTCGTAGAGCATGCCGGAAACCGCGAAGGCCCCCAGCACCCCCAGGACCAGGCCGATCCCAGCCCCGACCCCCACCAGGACCAGCCCGCGGCCCATAACCGCCCCCAGCACCTGGCCGGGTCGGGCCCCCAGCGCGATCCGCACCCCGATCTCCCGGGTCTGGCGCACCACGTTGTAGGCGATGAGCCCCCACAGCCCCATGGCCGCCAGCAACAGGGCCAGGACCGCGAAGATGCTGACCGAGACCCCGATGACCCGGGCCGGGAGCAGGGCGAAGTCGAGTTTGTCCTGCATGGTGGTGAGGGCGGCGACCGGCAGGTCAGGGTCCATCTCGTGCAGGATCCGCCGCACCGCCGGGAAGAGCCCCTCCGGGTCGATCCGGGTGCGGATGTGTACGTTCATGGCCCCGTCATAAGAGTACTGCCAGGGGCGGTACATGTAGGGGGTGGTCTGTTCCCCCAGGGAGAAATAGCGGCCGGTCGGGGCCACCCCGACCACCACGTAGAGGGGGGCGTCCTCGGCGTTGCCGTAGCGCACGGTCCGTCCGAGGGGTTCCCGGCCCGGCCAGTAGCGGTCGACGAAAGCCTGGTTGACGACCAGTTCCCGGCGGGGCTCCTCGACCGTCATCTCCTCGAACCCGTGCCCCTGCACGAGCGGCACCCGCATGGCCTCGAAGAAGCCCTCGTCCACGATGTTCCGGCTCACATCGGCCGGGCGGCCGTCGGGGGACTCCCAGTCCTGGGGCCAGACCCAGTTGGTGCTCATGCTCAGGTTGAGGGGGATGATCTGGGACATGCCGACCGCGGTGACCTCGGGCAGTTCGTCCAGTTGGCGCTTCAGCTCCCGGTAGAAGATCCGGCCGCGTTCCTGGTCGTAGCCCTGCAGGTCGAGGTCGAAGGTGGCGATCACCTGATGGGTGGGATCGAACCCGGGATCGATCTCCCGGGCGTTGCGCAGACTGCGCAGGACCAGTCCGGAGCCGATGAGCAGGAGCATGGAAGCGGCCACCTGGCCGCTCACCAGCAGGTTGCGCAGGCGGTGGGAACGCACATCGCCGGTGGTCCGGCTCCCGTGCAGGACCCCGGCCAGGTCGCCCCGGGCCGCCTCCAGGGCCGGCATGAGGCCGAAGAAGAGCGCGGCCACGACCGCCAGCAGGGGGGTGAACCAGAGCGTGGCCGGATTGTATCCGGTGGGGAACTCGAGCGGGATGTCCATGGCCGGCTGGGCGGCGTTGGTGAAGAGGATCATGAGCAGGGAGAGCAGGTGCCCGGCCACCCCGGCCAGCAGGGCGTAGACCAGGCTCTCCACCAGCAGCTGGCGCACGATGGTCCCCCGGTCGGCCCCCAGCGCCCGGCGCACGGCCATCTCGCGCTGCCGGGCGGCCGAGCGGGCCAGCACCAGTCCGGCCACGTTGGCGCAGGTGAGCAGCAGGAGCAGACCGCAGACCACGCCCAGCAGGATCACCGCCGCCTGGAAGCCGGGCCGGATCATGGGATGGAGACTGGAGGCCCGTTCCGACAGGATGATCCCCCTCGCCCCCAGGTTGGTGTCGGGATACTGCTCCTCCAGGGAGAGCATCAGGGCGTCCATCTCGGCCTGGGCCTGGACCAGGGTCATCCCCGGGGTCAGGCGGGCCACCGCGCACATCAGGAAGTGGTTCCCCCGGGTGGTGGAGAAACCGCGCAGGATGGACGCCCGCATGGCCAGGGGGACCCAGAGGGCGGAAGCCATGCCCACCTGGCCGGACCGGAAACGCCGGTCGGCCACCCCGACCACGGTGAAGGGCTCCCCGTTCAGCCGCACCGAGGAACCGACGATGCCGGGGTCCCCGCCGAAGCGGCGCTGCCAGGTACTGTAGGAGAGCACGATCACGGGGTGGGTGCCGAGCTGGGCGTACTCCTCGGGGATGAAGCCCCGCCCCAGTTCCATGCCGATGCCCAGGGTCTCGAAGTAGTTGCCCGAGACGATGGTCCCCCAGGTCCGTTCGGTGGCCTCGCCGGTGGAGAGGTGCATCGGGACGATGGTCTCGGTCGCCGTGCTGGCGAACGCGGTCATCCGGTCGCGCCAGTCCTCGTAGTCGGGGATGGAGACCGACCCGTACTCGTATACGCCATCTCCCCCCTCCCACCGGGTGTAGATCCGCACCACCCGGTCACGGTCGGCGATGGGCAGGTCGGGGGAGAGGGTCCCCTGGGCGAAATCGAAGACGGCCACGTTGGCCCCGATGCCGATGGCCAGGCAGAGCACCACCGCGGCGGCATGGCCCGGGCTCTGACGCATCTGGCGCAGGGTGAACCGGAGGTCCTGGCGGAGGTTCATCGCGGTCCCAGCCTCTCCTCACGTGGTCCTGGTCCAGCGGGGGGTCCCGGCCGGTGATACTGACCGCCCCGGGGGCGGGTTTCAACCTTCTATGGGAACATCGCCTCCGGGACTCTCCGCCCTTCCGGTCTCGTCATCGCCCGCCCGCGGCCGGGGGGGCGCCAGCAGGGAGAGGAGGGTGGTGACCGCCAGCACGCCGAGCACCAGGGCGAGCACCAGGGGGACCGGCACGTGCAACAGTTCTTCCCCCAGCATCCGCAGACCGATCAGGCAGAGGATGAGGGAGAGCCCGTAGTGCAGGTAGACCAGCCGTTTCAGGACCCCGGCCAGGGCGAAGTAGAGAGCCCGCAGGCCCAGGATGGCGAAGATGTTCGAGGTGTAGGCCACCAGGGTGTCCCGGGTCAGGGCCAGCACCGCCGGGACCGAATCGAGGGCGAAGACCAGGTCGGTGGTCTCGATGGCCACCAGCACCAGCACCAGCGGGGTCACCCAGAGACGCCGCTTCCCCCGCACGAAGAAGCGGCCGTAGCCGTAGTGGCGGGTGAGCGGCAGCCAGCGGCGCAGGAAGAGGACCACCCGGTTGCGGCCGGGGTCGGGGGGGGTGTCCCCCCGCAGGAGCAGCCGGATCCCGGAATAGACCAGGACGGCGCCCAGCAGGTAGGAGAGCCACTCGAAGTGCCGGATGGCCGCCACCCCGGCGGCGATCATGACCCCGCGGAAGACGATGGCCGAGAGGATCCCCCAGAAGAGCACCCGGTGCTGGTGCTTGGTCGGTACCCCGAAGTGCCGGAAGATGATCAGGAAGAGGAAGATGTTGTCGACGCTCAGCGACTTCTCGACCACGTAGGCGGTCAGGTAGGTGAGGGCCGCCTCCCGTCCCAGTTCCAGCCCCAGCGGGACGGCGAAACCCAGTCCCAGGGCGATCCAGACCAGACTCCAGCGGATCGCTTCCCGGGTGGAGAGGGCCCGGGGCTCCCGGTTGAAGATACCGAGGTCCAGGGCGAGCATGACCGCCACCAGGACGGCGAAGAGGATCCAGAGCACCAGATGCGGTTCCACACCCGCAAGATAACAGCCGTCCCGAGGGCCGGTTAGTCCATCCCGCTCCCGCTGCCGGGTGGGCTCACGCGGTGCGCCGCTTCTTGTTACGCCAGTAGAAGTAAGCCGGCACCCCCAGCAGGATGATCCCCAGCCCGGCCAGCGCGTTCCAGAACTGGTTGACCAGGCTGTTCACCGCGATGTAGCCGGCGGCCAGGATGAAGAGGGCCGGGGTCACCGGGTAGCCCAGGGTCTTGATCGGCCGGGGTGCGTCCGGGCGCTTCCTGCGGAGCACGAAGACCGCCGCCACGGTGAGCCCGAAGAAGAGCCACTGGCCGAAGACCACATAGGTGAAGAGCTGTTCGAAGGTCCCCGAGACGCTCAGCACCACGCTCCAGATCCCGATGGCCAGGATGGCCACGTGGGGGGTGCGATAGCGGGGGTGGACGGCCGAGATGCGCTGGAAGAAGAGCCCGTCGGAGGCCATGGCGAAGTAGACGCGGGGGGAGCAGAGCAGGTTCTGGTTGGCCGCCCCGGTGATGGAGAGCAGGATGACCACCGCGATGACCGTCCCTCCCACCGGTCCCAGGGCCAGTGTCATCAGGTCGCTGGCCACCCGCGGCAGGTGGGCGATCTCCGAGGCCGGGAAGGCCCACAGGTAGGCCAGGTTCGCGGCCATATAGATGAAGATGATGGCCAGGGTCCCCACCAGGATCCCCAGCGGCAGGTTGCGGGCCCCGTTACGCGTCTCCCCCCCGCTGTAGGTGGCCGACTCCCACCCCTTGAAGGCCCAGAGCACGGCCACCAGGGCCACGCCGAAGCGGCCGACCAAGTCGCCCGAGAAGGGCTCGGGGGCTGGGGCCACCCAGTTGCGCGGCTGACCGTCGATGAACAGAAAGGCCAGGACCACCATCCCCAGCAGGGCGCCGAACTTGATGATGGTCAGCACGTTCTGGACGTTGGCGCCCCAGCGCACCCCCAGGTAGTTGATGAGCATCAGCCCGGCGATGAAGACCACCGCCACCAGTTTGGTCCCCAGCGGGGAGAGGGGGATGAACTGGGGGAGGTAGAGCGAGGAGAAGGCCACCGCCAGGGTGGCCAGGGCCCCGGAGTCGATGACCAGGAAGAGGGTCCAGCCGAAGAGGAATGAGAGGAAGGGGCCGTAGGCCTCCCGCAGGTAGACGTAGACCCCGCCCGCCTCCGGCATCATCGAACCCAGTTCGGCGAAGGACAGGGCGCCGAAGAAGCTGAGCAGTCCCCCGGTGACCCAGACGGCGAAGATCAGGATGGGGGAGGAGATGCCGGCGGATATGCTGGCCGGGACCAGGAATATCCCCGACCCGATCACCCCGCCGACGACGATGCTGACGATGTCCCAGAAGCCCAGGGCCCGGAGCAGTCCGGATCCCGCCACCGGGGTGGTCCCGTTCGCTGGTTGCGCTGCCATGGTCGACTCCCGTTCGGTGGGGTCCGCTTCCTGCCCAGGGACATGGGTCCTGGGTTCAAGGTCCAGGGTTCCGAGAGTATAGGAGTGGTCGAAACCTCACGCTAGCGGTCGTCGTATCTACAGATGATAGGCGGCGCGGATGAAAGCTGTGGGGGCTTCCGCGACGTCCGCTGCCTCGGACCGTCCACCCTCACGGAAGGCGTCGCATGGGCACCCTCCTCACCGACGTACGGCACAGCCTCCGGCTGCTGACCAAGAACCCGGCCCTCGCCCTGACCTGCATCCTCACCCTGGGTCTGGGGATCGGTCTCTCCACGGTCATGTTCAGCATCATCAACGGCAGCCTGCTCCAACCGCTCCCCTTCGAGGACGCCGACCGGATGCTGGTGCTGCTGCGCTCGAATCCCGACGAGGGTATCCAGCGCATGGGGGTCTCCATCCATGACCTCACCGACTGGCAGGCCCAGCAGACCTCCTTCGAGGAGATCGCCGGCTGGTACTCCGGCACGGTCAACATGACCATCAGCGAGGGACGTCCCGAGCGCTTCGACGGCGGTTTCATGCAGCCGGGAGCCTTCCGCATCATCGGGGCCTCTCCCATCCTGGGCCGGATGTTCACCGAGGAGGAGATGCGTCCCGAGGCCCCACACGTGATCATGTTGGGTTACCGGTTATGGCAGGACCGGTTCGCCGGCGATCCGGGGGTGCTCGGCCGCACCGTGCGGGTGAACGGCATGTCCTCGACCATCATCGGGGTAATGCCCGAGGGCTTCGTCTTCCCGGACAACGAACAGGTCTGGGTCCCCCACCGGCAGGACCCGTCCGCCATAGACCGGGGCGGCGGCGTCACCATGAACGTCATCGGTAAGCTGCGCACCGACGTCCCGCTGGAGAAGGCCCGGGTGGAGATGGAGGCCATCAGCGCCCGCCTGGCAGAGCAGTACCCCGACTCCAACCGGGGGGTGGTGGCCACCATCATGGGTTTCGATGATACCATCATGGGCGACGAGGACCGGGTGATCATCTGGATCATGCAGGGGGTCTTCCTGGCCGTGCTGGTCATCGCCTGCATCAACGTGGCCAACCTGCTGCTGGCCCGGGCCATGCTGCGTACCAAGGAAATGGCCGTCCGCACCACCCTGGGGGCCACCCCCCGCCGGGTGGTCGGCCTGCTCATGGTCGAGGCGGCCGTGGTGGCGGTGGTAGGCGCCCTGGTCGGCCTGCTGCTGGGCCAGATCGGCATCTCCTGGTTCGACGGGGCGATCGCCTTCACCGACCCCCCCTGGTGGTTCGACTTCAGCATCGACGGCAACGTGCTCCTCTTCGTGCTCGGCCTGACCCTCTTCGCCGCCCTGCTCTCCGGCCTGCTCCCGGCGATGCAGGCCGCCCGCACCAACATCAACGAGGTGCTCAAGGACGAGAGCCGGGGCGCCACCGGGTTCCGCATGACGCGCTTCAGCCGGGGGCTGGTAGTGGTCGAGATCGCCTTCTCGGTCGGTCTCCTCTTCGCCGCCGGACTCATGGCCAGGAGCGTCATCAAGCTCAGCACCTTCGACTTCGGGGTCGAACTCGACCAGGTGCTGACCGCCCGGTTGGGTCTGTTCGAGGGGGACTACCCCGACGAGGCCAGCCGACAGGAGTTCTGGA
>CAYUVJ010000092.1:0-8075 GCA_964447955.1 uncultured Gemmatimonadota bacterium | reverse complement strand
CGTACGACGGCGGGCAGTCTTTCGAGCGCGCCTCGGGCGGCATCCACGGCGACTATCACGCCATGTGGCTCGACCCCGGTGAGAAGGACCGTTACTACATCGGGACCGACGGCGGGGTCAGTCTGACCCACGACCACAGCAACAGCTATATCTTCTTCGACACCATCCCGGTCTCCCAGTTCTACATGGTCGGGATGGACATGCGGGACCCCTACTGGGTCTATGGCGGGCTGCAGGACAACGGGACCTGGAGCGGCCCCAGCAACAGCCGGGACTCCCGAGGCATCCTGACCGACCACTGGTTCTCCATCGGCGGCGGGGACGGCTTCCACGCCCAGGTCGACCCGACCGACTGGCGGACGGTCTACGTGGAGAGCCAGGGGGGCAGCATCTCCCGGCGGGACGCCCTCACCCGCGGCGGCGGCGGCATCCGTCCCAGCCGGCGCAACACGGTCAACTGGGACGAGTACGCCACCCCCGGCGTGATCTTGGCTCAGCAGGAGGCCGGCTGGGGCAACAACCCCTTCCGCTTCAACTGGTCCTCGCCCATCGTCCTCTCCCCACACAATCCGCGCACGGTCTTCTTCGGCGGCAACGTACTCTTCAAGAGCGTGGACCGGGGGGAAACCTGGCAGATCATCAGCCCCGACCTGAGCACGCACGACCCGGTCAAGATGCGCCGGGAATCGGGCGGGCTCACCCGGGACGTGACCGGAGCGGAGAACCACTGCACCATCATCACCATCGCTGAGTCCCCCCTGCGTCCCGGACTGATCTGGGCCGGTACCGACGACGGCAACGTCCAGCTGACGCGGGATGGAGGGGTCAACTGGACCAACCTGCGGGGCAATATCCCGGGAGTGCCTGAGGGAATCTGGGTCAGCCGGGTCGAGGCTTCACGCTTCGCCGAGGGGACCTGCTATGTCACCTTCGAGGGGCACCGCAGCGATGCGTTCACTCCCTGGATCTTCCGGACCGAGGACTACGGACAGACCTGGGTGAAGTTGACCAACGGCATCCCCGACGGTCACTGCGTTTACGTCATCGAAGAGGACCCGCAGAACCCCGACCTGCTCTTCGCGGGGACCGAGTTCGCCCTTTTCACCTCGGTCGACCGGGGAGCCCACTGGTTCCGGATGATGAACGGTCTGCCCACCGTGGCCGTGCACGATATCGTCGTCCACCCGCGGGACCGCGACCTGGTGACCGGAACCCATGGACGGGGCATCTACATCCTGGACGACATCACCCCGCTGGAGCAGCTCACCGCCGAGGTCCAGGCGGCGGAAGCCTGGCTGTTCGAGCCCCGTACCGCCACCCAGTGGCTCAACGTCAGCCGGGGAGGGAGTCGGGGGAGTCTGTGGTTCGCCGGGAGGAACCCGTCCGACGATGCCACCCTGGCCTTCTGGACCAAGTCGCCGGGACGGGTCACGCTCACCGTCACCGACCCGACCGGGACGATGCGGCGCCGGGTCCGGCTGGAGGCCGAACCGGGTATCACCGTCTGGGACTGGGACTACTCCTTCGATCCCTCGGACGAGGCGAAGGCCCGATTCGTGGGACAGGAGCAGCAGCGGATCGACCGAGCCCTCCAGGAGGCCGAACTGGAGCGGGCCCAGCGCCGGCAGCTCCAGCAGATCCGGGAGCAGCTGCAGCCCACCCTCGAGGTGGAGGACCTGAACACCCTGCTGGCCGGAGCCTACGAGATACTGGGTGGCCGTTTCCGCGGCCTGCGCGGCGAACGGGCGGGACCGGGCACCTACGTCGTCCGGATGGAGGCCGGCGGTGCTCAGATGGTCCGGACCCTGGTCGTGCGCCCCGACCCGCTCGAGACGACCGGATATCAGGACTGACCGGCCCATGCCGTTCGGGAGACCCATGAAGGAGCCCTCGGGGGGTGCCGGTCCGGCGCCCCCCGAGGCGCTTGGTACGGTCTGGGACCTGCTCGATGACGACCGTCACGAGGAGGCCATCACCACCGCCGACCATCTGACGGTCGATCACCCCGCCGACGGGGATGCCTGGCTGGCCCTGGGGGGCGCCTTGTGCGAGGCCGGCTTCTGCCGGGAGGCAGAGCAGGCCCTGGTCCAGGCGGCCCGGCTCGATGTCGAGGATCCCGGACTCCTCTACTGGTACCTGGCCGAGTCCCGTTACCAGCAGTGGCGTTTCGAGGAGGCCCGACGGGACATCGAGTCGTGGCTGTCCGAGAGTCCCGAGGATGCCTGGGCCTGGCACCTGCTGGGCCGGGTCCGGGAGGTCCTGGAGGACGACGAGGGGGCCGAGGCCGCCTACGTGCGCGCCGCCGGTCTCGACCCGGAACAGCTCTTCATCCCCCACCGCATCACCGAGTCCGAACTGGAGGCGGCGCTGGGACAGGCCCGGGCCGGTCTGCCGCCCGAGTTCCAGAGTGCCCTCGACGAACTGCCCGTCCAGGTCCGTCCCCTCCCCTCCCGCGAGATGGCCCTCGACGATCCCGACGAGATGCTCAGCCCCGACCTGCTGGGGCTCTTCACCGGGACCAGCCGGCGCGACACGTCGGTCTTCAACCCGCTGGAACAGCCGGGGGTGGTCTTCCTCTTCCAGAAGAACCTGGAACGGGTCTGCCCCGACCGGGAGTCTTTGGTCGAGGAGATCCAGATCACCCTGTGGCACGAATTGGCCCACTACCTGGGCTTCGAGGAAGAGGACATGCCCGGGCTGGGGCTGGAGTGAGGCGCCGGCCGTATCTCAGAGAGGTCCGGCGTCTTCGGGCAGCTCCCGCCACCCGGCATAGACGCCGGTAAACTCCGCCCCCACGTAGAAGATCAGGCTCACGTAGAAGACCCATAGGAGCAGGACCAGCAGGGAGCCGGCGGCTCCGTACACGGTCAGGATCGGACTGAGGCTCAGGTAGAGCCGGAAGAGAGCCCGGCCGACCAGCAGCAGGACCGAAGTGACGGCCGCCCCCAGCCAGACTGCCCGCCAGGGGAGCCGGCCCCGGGGCAGCACCCGATAGATGAGCACGATCAGTAGCAGTACCCCCAGCAGAGAGACCACGAAGTCGCCCAGACGGAGCAGGAAGTCGGTCCCGCCATGGATGAACCGTGTAGCCAGGGGGACCGAGGCCGCAACCAGGGTGCCGGCGAAAAAGAGCACGACCAACAGGACCTGGACCAACAGGGTCAGCAGCAGAGACATCCACTGGTGCATGAACACCCGACGCAGGCGCCCCGGGCGGGCTTCCGGGATGCGCCAGATGTGGTTCAAGGAGTGGCGCAGGTGTTGGAACATGGTCGAGGAAGCGAAGAGCAGGACGAGAACCCCGACCAGGGAGATTCCCAGCCCGGCCCCGCTGCCCGCCGCGGCCAGCACCAGGTCCTGCACCGTGCGGGCGGCCGGCTCACTCAGCACGGTCACCAGGGCATGGAAGACCTGATCGCGGGCCGCCTGCGGTCCGAAGAGACGCCCCAGCACCAGCAGAGAGAACATCACCAGGGGGATGATCGAGATGGTGATGTAGAAGGCCAGCGCGGCCCCCATCCGGCCCGCCTCGTCCTCCCGGAAGGCGCGGAGAGTCGCATCGGTGAGGGTTAAGAACGAGGGGCGTACCATGGCGAGAGTATGACACAGCAGGGGCCGTTGTGCCAACGGGCGACCCGGGGAGCTGTGGGGCGGGAACGGTCGGTGACGTTTCTTACTTGTCGGACCGTGATGGCAGAATAGACTCCATCAGACACCCCGGGGGCCCGTATCGGCCTTCGAGCGTCATCGGAGTGTCCACCGTGATCGTCCTGAACCCTACCAGGGAGGATCGATGAGCGTCCTCGTCGAGAACCCGGAGAACATCCGGGCCGCCGAGATCATCGTCGGCATACCGTCCTACAAGGAATCTGATTCCATCGCCTACCCGACCGATATCGCCAGCAAGGGGCTGCTGGAGTTCTTCCCCAACAACCCATCGGTCATCATCAACGTCGACAACAACTCCCCGGACGGCACCCGGGAGGCCTTTCTCGACACCCCTACCAAAATACCCAAGATCTACATCTCGACCCCCGAGGGGGTGAAGGGTAAGGGGAACAACTTCCACAACCTGTTCAAGGCGGCGGTGGAGCTGAACGCGCGGGCGGTCATCGTGGTGGACGCCGACCTCAAGAGTATCACTCCCAACTGGATCCGTTATCTGGGTGAGCCGCTGATGGGGCGCTTCGACTATGTCAGTCCCATCTACGTCCGGCACAAGTACGACGGGACCATCACCAACCACATCGCCTACCCGCTGCTCCGCTCGCTCTTCGGACTGCGGGTTCGCCAGCCGATCGGGGGGGACTTCGGCTTCTCGGGCAAGATGGCCCGCGCTTTTCTCGCCGAGCGCCTGTGGAACGATAAGATTGCCAACTTCGGTATCGACGTCTGGATGACGACCATCGCCATCGCCCGCGGGTTCAATGTCTGTCAGGCCTTCCTGGGCACTCCCAAGATCCACCGGCCCAAGGACCCGGCGGCCGACCTCGGCCAGATGTTCACCCAGGTCGTCTCCACCCTCTTCGACCTGATGACCGAGTTCGAGTACCTCTGGAAGGACCTGGGCACGAGCCGGCCCAGCGCCATCTTCGGCTTCGGTCTGGGCACCTCGGAGAACGCCCCCGAGGTGGATGTAAGCACCGACAAGCTCTTCGACAGTCTCCATGACGGGGCTGAGAAATGGGGGCATCTCTGGCAGGAGATCCTGCCCATGCCGGAGTGGACCGAACTGGGCAAGGCCCTGGAGATCGAGGAGGAGGGTTCCTTCTACTTCCACACCGACCTGTGGGCCCGGATCCTGTTCAACTTCGCGGTGGCCTACAAGCACAACGGGCGCGACCAGAACGAACTCATGGAGGCCCTCATCCCGCTCTACCACTCCCGGGTGCTCTCTTTCGTGAACAAGACCCGTTCTTTCGGGGTGCGGGACACCGAGGAGTACCTGGAGAACATCATCCGCATCTTCGAGGGAGAGAAGTACTACCTGATCAAACGCTGGAACGAGACCAAGAACTCCAACGACTCACTGCTCTTCGGATAGCGCAGCGCTTATTCAGGGTCGGATGGGCGGGGCCCGTTCAGCAGCACTTCCCTCAATCGTCCGATGGCCGCCCGCTCCCCCACCACCAGCAGGACATCCCCGGCTTCCAGGCGGGTATCCGCCGTGGGGACCTCGGGTGCGCCTCCACCTGCCGGCTTCACCAGTACGACCTCGGCCCCGAAGCGGGTCCGGAAACCACTTTCCCGCAAGCTCTTGCCGATGAGGGAGACCGGCACGGGGACCTCGGTCAGCAGATAGCGGTCTCCCAGCGGGACGGTGGCCATCCCCTCAGCCTCCCGCAGTCCTACCCCGACCTCCTGGGCCATGTCCCGCTTGAGCATCTCCCGGTTGTAGCGGGCGATGACGTCGTTCTTGCGGACAACCCCGATCAGTCGTTCGCCTTCCCCTTCGTCCACGACCGGGAGTTCGTCCACCCCACCCCGTTCGAACTCCCGGAGCACCCGGGCCAAGTCGTCCCTCGGGGTGACGGTCCGGACCGCGGTGTTGGCCACGTCCTCAGCCACCAGCAGATCCCTCAGCAGGTCCTGGTCCGGTATGACCTGACGCAGGTCGGAGAGGTCGACCGCCCCGCGCAGCCGTCCCCGGTCGTCCACCAGGAAGAAGCGGCTGTGGGTTGAGCCGGCCACCAGCGACATCAGGTGCGGCAGGGGAGTGGAGGCGGCGACCGTGGAGAAATCCGAGGTCACGACCGAGCGTACCTGGACCGAGCGCAGCAGGTTGACCTCCCGTCCCCGGGAGAGGACCACCCCTCGGCGTAATAGTTCCGAGGTGTAGATCGAGACCGGCAGCAGCCGGCTGGCCACCAGGGTGGCCAGGGTACAGGTCAGCATCAGGGGCAGGATGATCTGGTAGTTCCATGTCAGTTCGAACAGCATGATGGCGGCCATCAGGGGGGCCTGCGTGGTCGCAGCCAGAACCGCTCCCATACCGACCATCGCATAGGCGGCCGGATCGGCCGTCCAGCCCGGACCGAGACCATGGACCACGGCTCCCACCGCACCACCCAGCATCACCCCGATGAAGAGCGAAGGACTGAGTACGCCCCCCGAACCTCCCGACCCCAGGGTCAGCGAGGTGGCGACAATCTTCAGCAACATGATCAACAGCAGGAAGAGGACCGGCGTGTAGCTCCCGGGCTGGAGGGCATGTTCGATAACTTCGTAACCGACCCCCAGGACCTGGGGCACGACCAGCGCCATCAGGCCCAGTGAGAGCCCGCCCAGCGCCGGCCGGGTCCAGAGCGGGAACTCCTTGCGGCGGTCGAAGAAGACGACCGTCCCGGTGAGCAACCGGATGAACAGGATGGCGGCCAGAGCGGCCAGCAGCCCCAGGACGGCGTAGGGGATAAACTCGACCACGCTCTCGATCTGGAAGGCGTCGGGGGGGATCCGGAAGGTGGGGTGGTCGCCGTAGAAAGAACGGGAGACCGCGGTCGCCATCACCGACCCGACCACCACCGGGGTGAAGTGGCTCACCCCGAAATCTCCCAGGATGACCTCGGCGGCGAAGATGGCCCCGGCCACCGGGGTGTTGAAGGTGGCCGAGATACCCCCGGCCGCCCCCGAGGCCACCAGGATGCGCAGATAGCCCCCCGGCATGCGGGCCAGCTGACCCACCGCGGAACCGATGGCGGAGCCTACCTGCACGATCGGTCCCTCCCGCCCTGCACTACCCCCAGTGCCGATCGTTATGGCCGAGGCCAGGGCCTTGCCCGGCACCACCCGGAACCGGATGCGTCCTTCCCGCAGGGCGATGGCCTCCATCACCTCGGGAACGCCGTGTCCTTTGACCTCCCGGGAGTAGTACTGCACCAGCAGGCCCACCAGGAGCCCACCGATGGTGGGCACCATGACCACCCACCAGAAAGGGAGACCGCCGGCCGCTTCCGAGGCGAAGAGCGCCCCCCCCCACCCCAGCCGGGTGAAGAGGTCGATCAACCAGCGGAATCCTACGGCGGCGAACCCGGTCGCGACCCCGACCAGGACCGAGAGCAGGGTCAGGGCGACCTGGTCACTCTGGCGCAGGCGGATCAGCAGGCCGGTCCAGCCTTGCAGGAGTCGCTGGAGGGGTCGCGGGAGTCCACGGGTTCGAGCTCGTCGTTCTGGCATCTCAGGAAAAAAATGCACTCGGGCCACGACGGGCCACCTCGATCCTGTCCCGTTCTCGAACCCCACCGATCCGTTGCCGCCTGTAGGGGTGGTGTGCAGGTGGATTTCTGGATTGACCCTGTCGGTAGTGGTCCGTATCATGTAGCCCGTAAAGTTAGGTTAACCTAAATTGTGGCGGCGCCGCCGGTGATGCTCCGATGTCCGATCCCCTGATCTCCCTGCTGACCGCCTTCGTGGTGGGGGCGGCGGCTTGGGCGGTCTTCCGCCCCACCGCGGGCTGGTTCTGGGTCTGGATACGGGCCCGCTCGCGAGACGAGCGGACCTGGATCGAGGATGCCCTCAAACACATCCATGAGCGGGAGTACGCCGGGAGGCGCTCTTCGCTGGAGAGCATCGCCGGGGTGCTGGGTGTGCCCACCGGCAGCGCCTCGGAGCTGGTGGACCGGCTGATCGCCCGGGGACACGTGGAATCGGGGAAGCAGGGGTACGAACTCACCCCGGAAGGACGCTCCTACGCCCTGCAGGTGATCCGGGCCCACCGGCTCTGGGAGCGCTACCTGGCCGACGAGACCGATGTACGTGAGGCCGATCTGCACGCCCATGCCGAGCGGGCCGAACACCGCCTGAGCCCGACGGAGGCCGACGAGCTCGACGCCCGGCTGGGGCACCCCACCCACGACCCGCACGGTGACCCCATCCCCACCGCCGACGGGGACATCGTGGCCAAGGACGGACTCCCCCTGACCCGCTGGCCGCTCGACGAGCCCGGACGCATCGTCCACCTGGAGGACGAGCCGCCCGAGGTCTTCGCTCCGCTGCTGGCCGAATGACTGCGCCTGGGCATGGACATCCGGGTGTAGGAACCCACGGCCGCGCTTCTGCGCTGATACACCGAGAACCGG
>CAYUVJ010000091.1:0-8081 GCA_964447955.1 uncultured Gemmatimonadota bacterium | reverse complement strand
CGGTCCGGCGACCGCTCCCGTGGTGGACCGCTTCTACCTGCGGGCGGCCGAATGTCACATCCTGGCGCCTCTGGATCCGTACACCCGCGGCAAGTTCTTCCTGGACATCCCCGGGGACGGGAACTTCACCATCGACGAGGCCTACATGGAGTGGGTCAACCTGCCCCATGGAATGAACCTGAAGGCCGGGCAGTTCCGGGTCCAGTTCGGACAGCTCAACCGCTGGCATGAACACGGCCTGCCGCAGGTCGACCGACCGCTCCTGCTGGAGCGCTTCTTCGGCCCCGATCCCCTGGCGGGGACCGGGATCGGAAGCAACTGGATGTTCCAGCTTCCGCTGGCCCATGTGAACGAACTCGACCTGCAGTACGTCACGGGCGCAGGCGGGGAGAGCTTCGCCGGGGAGGGGAACGAGGCGGGGGTCGTGGTCGGACACTTCAAGAACTACTGGGATTTGACCCAGAGTGCCTACTTCGAACTCGGGCTGAGTGGGGCGCGGGGCAAGGCGGACCCGGACGGGCTGTACGACAATGAGCTCTATGGGGTCGACCTGAGTTACAAGTGGGTCCCCATCGGCCGGGGCGGTTACCGCACCTTCGAACTGCGCTCCGAGTTCTTCCTGGGCCGCCGGGAGAGCGCGGCCGGTCGGTTGGAGAGCAAGGGAGGCTACGCCTATTTCCAGAACCGGATGGGCTCCCGTCTCTGGTTCGGGCTGCGGGGGGACTGGACCGAACAGCCTGAGGATCCTGACCGGCACGAAGGGGGGCTCGCCTTCGACCTGACAGCCTGGCAGAGCGAGTTCGTCTTCTTCCGCCTCCAGATCGCCCGTTTCGAGCCTTCGTGGGACGGTGCCTACACCCGCCTGACCTTCCAGACCGTCTGGTCCATGGGACCGCACAAGCACGAGGCCTACTGATGCGGCCTCACCACCGATCGGACGGATGCCGGATCCGGTCGAAGGAGGTAACGAACATGAGAAGTCTCCGATATCTGCTCACGCTCACCCTGCTGCTGGCGATCCCGCTCGGCACGCGGGCTCAGGGGCGGATCAAGGTGGTGGGTTCGACCCCGGATTTCGCCGCGGTGGCCCAGGAGATCGGGGGGGACCGGGTCGAGGTCGACCACATCGCCGCCGGGAACCAGGATCCCCACTTCGTGCTCCCCAAGCCCAGCTTCGCGCTGATGCTGCGGGACGCCGACCTCTTCATCAACACCGGCCTCGACCTGGAGATGTGGGCACCCACCCTGATCGACAAGTCGCGCAACCGGCGCATCATGGAGGGAGAGAACGGCTATGTGGCCGTGGCCGGCGGGGTCGACCTGATGGACGTGCCGCAGGGCAGCCTGGACCGCTCGGCCGGTGAGATCCACGTCTACGGCAACCCCCACTTCCACACCAGCCCGGTGGAGATGCGGGCGGTGGCGCTCCCCATCAGGGACGGTCTTCAGCGGATCGATCCCACCAGTGCCGACCTCTATGAGGAGCGTTGCGACGACTTCATCCGGCGGATCGACGAGGCGCTCTTCGGACCGGAGCTGGTCGCCCTGGTGGGTGGGGACGAACTCTGCCAGCGGGTGCGCAACGGTACGCTGCTGGAACACCTGGAGACGACCGAGGTCGAGGGGCGTCCCCTGAAGGACCGGCTGGGAGGATGGATGGCCCGGGCGATGCCCTTCCGGGGGACGCGGGTCATCGCCTACCACAAGAACTGGAACTACTTCGCCCGTGACTTCGGGCTGCAGATCATCGACTACGTGGAAGCCAAGCCGGGTATCCCGCCGTCGGCCCGCCACGTCAAGGAGGTGATCGACGAGATCGCCCAGTACGACATCCGGCTGATGCTGGTCGCCAACTACTTCGAGAGGAACACCCCGGGCAAGATCGAGGAGCGGACGGGGTTGGAAGCCCTCTTCCTGCCGCTCTCGGTCGGGGGAGAAAGAGGTATCGAGACGCTCTTCGACCTCTACGATCACTGGGTCGACGAGATCCTCCGGGCGGTCGCCGCGTCCGGGACGGCACCAACGCCCTCCGGGCTGTGACCAAGGAGCTGCATCATGGGTGAGGTACTGGACTTCCTGGCCGCCCCTTTCGTGGCGACCCTGCTCATCGCGCTCATGCACGTCTACCTGGGGATCCACATCCTGAAGCGGGAAGTGATCTTCGTCGACCTGGCCCTGGCCCAGATCGCGGCCCTGGGGTCCACCGTCGCCTTCATCATCGGCCTGGCCCCCGAGGGGGGCGCCTCCTATCTCTTCTCGCTGGGCTTCGTCGTTCTGGGAGCTCTGCTCTTCGCCCTGACGAGGGTGCGCCGTCAGCGAGTGCCGCAGGAGGCCATCATCGGCATCGCCTATGTGGTCGCCACCGCCGCATCGATCCTGGTGGCCGACCGGGCGGCCGGAGGGGCCGAGCACATCAAGGAGATGCTGACCGGGGCCGTGCTCTGGGTCCGCTGGTCCAACATCCTCCAGATCGTGGTGGTCTACGCGCTCGTGGGTACCTTCCACTGGGTCTTCCGTGACCGCTTCGTGGCTCTCACCGAGCGCTACCGCAGCGGGGTTTTCCAGAAAGGGGACCGGTTCTGGGACTTCCTCTTCTACCTGACCTTCGGCCTGGTGATCGTGCTGAGCGTGCGGGTGGCAGGGATCCTGCTGGTCTTCTCCTTCCTGGTGGTCCCCACCTCGATCTCCTTCCTGCTGACGGGCACCTTCCGACGGCAGATGCTGATCGGCTGGGGGGTGTCGGCGGTGGTGACGGTGCTGGGCCTGGCCCTCTCCTACCTGCTCAACGCGCCCTGCGGTCCGATCATCGTCGTGCTGCTGGGACTCGGTCTGGGGGTGATGGCCATCTTCGCCCGGGGGGATGAGACCGCCACCGGGTGAGGTGGCGGACACTCGGGATCAGGCCGGGTCGGTCCAGCCGGCCGCCTTGAGGGCCCGGCGGCCGGCCCGTGCCCCCTCCCGAACCAGCTCGGCGGAGTTGGAGAGGTCGGCGGAGTTGAAGTCCCCCAGCCGGGGAGCGACGAGCAGATCGGCTTCTTCCCGCTCGCGGGCCGAGGCTAAACCCACCACGAGGTTGGTGGAGCGGACCACCACCTCGAGCAGGTTGGTGGGCATCGGATGGGAGCCCGGGGCCAGCAGGTCGGACGCCACCACCGGACCGACCCCCAGGCTGCGAGCGAGACGGACCGGCAGGTTGTTGACCAGGCCGCCGTCCACCAGCAGCCGGCCGTCCTTCTCGACCGGGGCGAAGATCCCGGGGATGGCGCAGGAGGCAGCCACGGCCTCGTCCACCGGACCGCGGGCGAAGACCACCCCTTCCCCGGCGGCCAGGTCGGTGGCCACGATGCGCAGGGGGATGAGGGACTCTGAGATGTCCCGCTCGCCGATCCGTTCCCGCAGCCATTCACGCAGCCGGTTCAGGGAGAGCAGCCCGAGCCGGGGCAGGATCGGACGGGTGATGTCGGACCAGTCGATATCCTCGGCGGCAGCTTGGACTTCGTCCATATCTGCGCCGAAGGCATAGAGGGCTCCCACCAGGGAGCCGACACTGGTGCCGGCGATCCCGGCCACCTCGATACCGGCCTCCTCGAGTGCGCCGATCACTCCCAGATGGGCCATCCCGTAGGCGGCACCCCCCGAGAGAGCCAGCGCGATCCGGCGCTTCATGGGAATCTTCCGTCAAGCAGCAGTACCGCCTGCAGCAGCACGTCCCCGGCCGCGGCGATGTCCTCGTAACGGGTGGCTTCAGCGGGTGAGTGACTTACCCCTCCGATGCTGGGGACGAAGAGCATGCCCATGGGGGCCAGCTGCGCCACCGACTGGGCGTCATGACCGGCACCCGAGGGCATGACCCGATGAGGATATCCGTAGGCGGTGACCGCTTCGGTCAGGGCCTGCAGCACCCGCGGATCGGCCGGGGCGGGGGGGATGCGCTGCAGGGTCCGCCAGGCGACCTGTACTCCCTCCTCGACGGCGATCCGGGCGAAGCGTTCCTGCAGGCCCTGGATCGCACCGTCCAGGACCAGCCGGCTGGGATCCCGTATGTCCACGGTGAACCGGACCTCGGCCGGGATCACGTTGGGCGCGCCGGGACGGGCTTCGATCCGTCCGACCGTCCCGACCAGGTCGCCGCCGATACGCCGGACCTGTTCCCGGACCTCACCGACCATCCGGGCGGCGGCCGACATCGGGTCGTGCCGGTCGGCCATCCGGGTGGTCCCGGCATGGTTGGCCTGTCCAAGGACGGTGATCTCGTATTCATCCAGGGCCACGATCCCCTCGACCAGGCCGATCCGCAGGCCCTCCCGTTCCAGCAGGCGGCCCTGCTCGATATGGACCTCCAGGTAGGCGGCCAGCTCGGAAGGGTTCCGGCGGGCTTCGTCGAGACGGGCGGGGTCGAGCCCCAGCCCACGCAGGGCTTCGGCCAGGAGCCGTCCATCGTACTCCCTGGCCCGGTCGGCCTCGGTCAGTGCGCCGAGCCAGGCCCGACTGCCCACCAGCCCACCCTCCTCGTCGGTGAAGGAGACCACCTCGATGGGATGGCGGAGCTGTAGTCCCAGGTCACTGAGGGAGCGGACCACTTCCAGGGCGGTCAGCACACCGACCGCCCCGTCGAAACGCCCCCCCTGGGGCACGGTGTCGATATGGGATCCGAGGACGAGGGCCCCCCGGCCCGGTTCGGTCCCCTCGAGCCGACCGATGATGTTGCCGGCCTGGTCGACCCGGACGGTCAGGCCGGCCGCTGCGAGACCGGACATCAGCCAGCGGCGGGCCTCGAGGTCGGCCTCGGAGAACGCGGTGCGTACCATCCCGCCGGTGGCCGGATCGCGTCCGATGGCGGCCAGGGTTACCAGGGAGGACTCCAGGCGGGCCGGGTCGATGTGGGGCAGGCCGTCGGGACCACGCCAGGCGCCGCGGGAGCGGACCTGCTGGGCGGTGGTGGGAGAGGTGAGGGTGAGGAGCAGGAGGAGGGCGACCATCATCCGCATCGCGACCCTCCTTCCAGCCTCAGATCCGTCGTCCGAGACGGTGTCCCAGGCCGGCGGCTGCGACCGCCTTGACCAGATCACCGGCTACGAAGGGCCAGAATCCGAGCCGGGCGGCGGTCGGGAGTGAGGTTCCGGTAAGAACGGCCAGCCACCCGGTCCCCAGGGCCAGGATGAAGAGGGCGGCGGCCAGGGTGACCACACCGGTCCGTACGTACCCGCCCGGCCGGCGGAGCAGTCCGCAGAAGAGGGCGGCCAGCGGGAAAGCCAGCAGATATCCGGTGGTGGCTCCGGTCAGATGGGCCAGACCGGTCGTCCCCCCGGTGAAGAAGGGGAGTCCGGCGGTTCCTCCCAGCAGATAGAGTGCCTGGGCGAGGACGGCCCACGGCCCCAGGACCAGTCCGGAGAGGAGGACGAAGAAGGTCTGCAGGGTCACCGGCACCGGCGTGAAGGGCAGGGGAATGCGGACCTGGGCACTCAACGCCGTAGCCAGGGTGAAGGACGCGACCCAGAAGACGATCCTCAGCGACCGGGTGGTCGTGAGCGGGGTCGCTGCGCGAGACAGGATACCGGCGTGCATCTTCTCTCCTCGGGACGGGTGTCCAAGCAACGGAGTGCAACGTAGTCCGTGGATACCTTGCCTGTCAATCGTGAGGGGGGCGGACGCCGCCCGCCCGGGAGCATCCGCCCGCAGGACTTCTTGACACCTGCTCGTCGGGCGACCGAGACTGGAACCGATATCCCGGGGCCGACCTCGAACCGGAGGATCCGATGAAGAACCTGCCCGTCCCCCTGATGCTGCTCGCGGCGGTACTGCTGGTCCCGGGCTGCGTCCGGCGTGTCCATGAGGCTCCTGGTCTCGATCCCGGCAGTCCTCTGGCGGTGAGCAGCGATATGCGGGTGGAGACCTTCGAGGTGGACACCTGGGAGGTCCGGGCTTTCCGGTTTCCCCTCTCCGGGACCAACCAGCGGCGCTATCAGTTCGCGGTACTGGTCGCCCGGACCGGTCTGCCTGATCTCGACGTGATGGTGGAGCGGGGTGAAGGGGGGGTGTGGGGACTCGTAGAACGCCGTCCCGACGGCATCACCATCACCCATCAGACATGGCCGGAAGAGCCCTCGTACGCCTCGGCCAAGGCGGCGGTGGTCAATCTGCTGCGCAGCCGGGATCGAAATGGGTGGAGGTGAGATCGACGTCCTGCAGGTGACCGCCGGACTGATCGGTCGGGAAGGTCGCCTGCTCATCACCCAGCGCCCCCATGGGACCCACCTGGAGGGACTCTGGGAGTTCCCCGGCGGCAAGCAGGACGAAGGGGAGACGCTGGAGGAGTGTCTGGTCCGGGAGGTGGCCGAAGAGACCGGGATGCAGGTGCGGATCGTGCAGAAAGAGCGGGAGGTGGTCCATCACTATCCCGACCGCACGGTCCACCTGCATTTCTTCCACTGTCGGCCGGTCGACGGCGAACCCCGGCCGCTCGGCTGTGCCGCGGTCGCCTGGGTGCGCCCCGAGGAACTCACACTCTATCCATTCCCCCCCGCCGACGTCCCGCTGGTGGACGACCTGAGTTCCGGACGGCTGGGACTGCCGGACGGGACCGACGACTGAGGAGCAGAATCTCATGAGATACCGACTCGGAGCGCTGGCCGTCGTCCTGGTCGGCTTCCTGGCCATCAATTACTTCAGCAACCTGGAGGGGCAGGGGGCTCTCTCCCGTCGGATCGGGGAGGGAGTGGGGCGGGAGCCGGAGCTCATGGAGGAGCGTTTCCAAAGGGAACTGGAGGGGATCAACCTGCTCGAGGCACTGGTCGACACCCTGGACGCGCTGGGTGTCCAGACCGAGGCAGGGGCCCGACTCCGTCAGCACTACCGGCACAGCATGGAGGAGTTGGAGCGTCTGCGCACGGCCGAGTTCCTCCGAGCTACGCTCTGGCGCCAGACTCTGCTCCACCTGGTGTGGGCCGTGATCGCGGCCGTGGGGCTCCTGCCGCTGGGCACCTGGCTGGATTCCCGGTCGGCCCACCGGCCGGCATCGGAACCGGCCACTCCGGTGATCCCACCCCGGGACTGACGGCCTCCTGTGCCGATGTCCCCCTTCCGCCAGCTCCGTTACCTCCTGCTCCTCATCATAATCCTCTTCGCAGGAGGGACGATCGGCTTCATGCTGATCGAGGGCTGGGATCTGCTCGACAGCCTCTACATGACGGTGATCACCCTGGCTACGGTGGGTTTCGAGGAAGTGAATCCGCTCAGTCCGACCGGGGAGGTCTTCACCATCCTGCTCATCACCCTGGGGGTGGGGGTGATAAGCTTCACGGTCTTCCGGATCGCCCAGATCCTGCTGGAAGGGCAGGTCCGACTCATCCTGGGGAGGCGGCAATTGGAACGGCAGATCCGCCAACTGGACGGGCACTATATCCTCTGCGGATTCGGACGGATGGGCGCGGTGGTCGCCCAGCAGCTCCACGAGGCGGGGATCCCCTTCGTGGTCGTGGAGAAAGCCGAGAACAAGCTGCAGCGGCTGGCCGCCACCGACCACCTCTACCTGGTCGGGGATGCAACCACCGAGGAGACCCTGGAGACGGTCGGAGTCCGGCGGGCCAAGGGTCTGGTCACCACCGTGGCCTCAGACGCCGACAACCTCTTCATCACCCTTACCGCCCGTGAGATGAACCCGGGACTCTTCATCGTCGTCCGGGCTTTCGACGAACGGAGCGAATCCAAACTGCGCCGAGCCGGGGCCGATCGGGTCGTCGCGCCCACCCAGATCGGCGCCATCCGGATCGCCCAGTTCATCCTGCGTCCGGCGGTGGTCGATCTGGTGGAGCTGGTCACCCTGCGTGAGAGTCTGGAACTCCAGTTGGAGGAGGTCCGGGTCTGGGTCGGCAGCCGTCTGATCGGGGTCGAACTGAAGGATTCGGAGATCCGCAGCCGGATGGGCCTGATCATCGTGGCCATCAAACGGGCCGACAGCACCATGGTCTTCAACCCCCCGTCGGATACGCTCATGCACGAGGGGGACGTGTTGATCGCCCTGGGCAAGGTCGAAGGTCTGCGGCAGCTCGAGGATACGGCCGGCGTGCCCCCTCGGACGGGGA
>CAYUVJ010000090.1:7076-8180 GCA_964447955.1 uncultured Gemmatimonadota bacterium | reverse complement strand
CGAAGGCGGTCGCTCCGATCTGACGGCGCAGATAGTCGACTGCCCCGACCCCCACGTTGCCCATCCCCGGCCAGCCGGCCAGCAGGAGCGGGGCTTCGAACTCGATGTCGTATTGCAGGCGGATCTTCATGACCTTTCCCGTCTTCGTGTATACCCCGGCATGGTACCATCCTGCATGTTGGACGTCTCGTACCGCCCGTCCCTGCCCGACCGGTGACTCAACCTCCGATGGTCGGCAGTCCGGCCTCCCTCAGTTCCCGGTCGAGGGCATCGATCTCCTGCCGCTCCAGTCGTTCGAAGCGTCCGGTCAGTTCCCGGGCCTCCGCCCTGAGCCGGTCCAGCTGCTCCCGGTGACTCCCGGCCGGTCCCTCCAGCGACCCCTGACGCACCGCCGAACCGGCGAACTCCGACAGCAGTCTCGTCGCTCCGCGCCGGACCTGTCCGGATAGGGCGGTCGAGATGGATCGCAGTTCCTCGGCCAGGGTCCCCAGCCGTTCGGCGAGCGGCTCCCGTCCGGCCGTCCGGGCGGCCTCGGCCGATGCCTGGGCCCGTTCCCTCAGACCGTCCAGGTGTTCTGACATGCCCAGGGCTGTCCGCTGGAGGTCGTCCGCACCCAGCAGGAAAGCCCAGCGTTCGGTCCGCTGGGCCGGGCTGAGCGGGTCCATCGGATCGGGGCGGACCACCACTTCCTGGGCGATGGTCAGACCGGCCGCGGTCAGGCGGACGATGTAGCGCCCCGGCAGCACCAGCGGTCCCCGGGCCGCCAGGGCCGCCTGCAGACGGTCGGTCAGGTTCGGGTCGCGGCTGCGTCCGCCCCCCTGGCCGCCCCGCCCCCCCCGCACCCCGGAGGCCGGGGGCTCCAGGCGCAGGTCCCATACCACCCGGTGCAGTCCGCGGGTGGCGGGTCCCTCCAGCCGGCTGACGAGCCGCCCCTCGGGGGTGATGACCTGGATCGAGACCGGCTCCTGCTGCGCGGCGGCCAGCCAGTAGTTGATGACCGCCCCTTCATGGGGCTGGGGGGCGGCGAAGGCGCCGTGGCCGCGATAGCTGGTGGCCTTCCATTTCTGGTACTGCATGGGGGAACGGAGGCCGAAGAGGTGGACC